>JAITST010000065.1 GCA_031287585.1 Planctomycetaceae bacterium
ACCATTCGTGACCGCGACGAAGCGATCCCCACATAATGTTGTCGCGATTGAACTTCCGATGCTTTTGGTCAGCATTTCCCGGAACTTCAATCATTAACATTTTCCCAGTATTATTATCCAATGTCTGGTTTTCGATTTTAGCAAGTACCGCCTGACACTCTAAACAGTCGTGACGGTAAAGCAAAACAAACCATTCACCAGTTTTTACTTCATCTGAATCAAAATCATTCTCAAAATCAATGTATTCCAACAAGGGAAACTTCTTTCCCAACCAATTCGCGGGTTCTAACGTAACCGACTTTTCATTTCCCGAAAGTTTGGTGTTCCCTGATAAACTCACAAAATCAACATTCATTACTACATACGTTACAGGCAAAGCAACCGCTAACCAAGCAACGACTCCGATAACAAACCTTCTGTACTGCCTAAATTCCAATAACTCTTGATAAAATGTTTTCAAAACATTCCATCGAAACCTAATCTCAATTGGGCGAAACACTATCAACAGCCCGACAATAAAAATATCAAACACCGACGTAACCCAAGGATTAACAGTCACCGCCCCAAAGCACCCGCAGGACGTTTCGCCTGAAATTGCCTTGTAAAGTGAAACGCTCGAAAATACTGAAAACAAACCAACGCTTGCAAGCCATGTCAGTTTCGGTAACATTCCGAAAATCAACCATGTTCCGAAAAACAATTCAAACCCAACGACGAGCACATTAAACCACCGTGCGTTAAGTAACCCCTCACCTAACAACGGCACTGTTATCAATTGCTGGAATTTCAATCCCGCCGCTATCAAAATAATCATCGCCACTGTGAACCGCATCAATACCCAACGTTGATTTACATCAACGCAACACACGCTAACACAAGTATTTTGACTTTCACATTCCGGCTTCATATTTCGTAACGAACAATGAAAAGCATTTTTTGGAATTAGCAATCACAACCAATTTGGGTAGCATTCTATCACACTTACGACACACTTACGAAAAATGTCAAGAAAAAAAATCCCAATTTTACCCCAAAATGCCAATACAATCATAAATACTTCAAAATTCTCTATCGCAATGTGCCTACACACTTTAAATTTCTGTGTTGGTGTGACATCTATTAGACAATGAAAAGGGTATTATTACCGGAAGATATTTTACAGTGCCGATAAGGATCTGCACTTTCCAAGTAACTGTGGCAAAAACGTCATCCTAACACCCTGTAAAAAACGCATTTTGTGCATTTTTACATTGAATTAAATGCTTCTTCGGTGAAGAAGCAAAGAACACCTTTAATTAAACACAATTTTGCATATCGTATTTTACGCATATTTACCATCGTGAATTTTGGGAAAGTGCAGTAACTTACCACAATGGCACTAAGCAATGTAATATCATTTTTGAAATATACGTTTCCGAAACATACGTAATTTCCGCGAACAATTCTCACAAAATAGAGTTTATGGATAAATTGCATTGTATTTTGGCACATTTGTTGATACAGAAACAAATCATTCAAAAAAAATATCAATTCAAAAATACTTGACGAAAGTGTGGATATGAGATGTAGTTGTATAGTGTTGGGATTGCGTGTTAAATGTTAAGGTGGATAATTTGGCTAACTATACAGATAGACAAACGCCGAATTTATGTTATAATTAAAGTTACTGAAGTTGATACGAGAACATATTTTTATTACCTTATTGATTATTCTGATGTTTTACGTATTAACGTGTATATCCAATCACATTATTCACATACATTTATTTTAGAAAGAAAGGTGTGCTATGAACGTACAATTGGTTGTAGCCAGCGGAAGCAAAGAAGGGCAGACGATTCCGATTGTTGGAGCAAAGTTCATTATTGGTCGAGCAGACGATTGTCACCTCAAACCACGCAGCGAGCTTGTTAGCCGTTACCACTGTGCGATTATTACGGAAGGAGATTACGTTGCGGTTCGCGACTTGGGCAGCAAGAACGGCGTTTTCCTGAACGGTGAACGAGTAAGTCTTGAAAACGAAGTCAAAAGCGGTGACAAACTTACCATCGGACCGCTTGAGTTTTACATAAACATAAGTGTCTCACCGGTGGCGGATAAAAAGCCGAAGGTTGAGTCGATTGGAGAGGCGGTTGTTCGTACTGCTGAAATCGAATCAGAAGAAGGAACGGATGCTACTGAGGCGACAGTTGTTGCCGATTGGCTGATTGGACACGACGAAAGCATTCAGGAAGCGGAAACAAAAACTATCAGTGTTTCTGCACAAAAAGAACTCGAAACAATCAAAAAAGCGAAAGATGAAAAAGAAGCCGAGCAAAAGCAGCCGCCGCAAAAGAAGTCGGAAGACAACAGCAGTAAAGATGCGGCTGCAAACCTGTTGAAGAATTTCTTCAAAGGCGGTCGGTAGAAACGGACGTTTTTCTGCGCAAACAATCATTCACGCCGCTACGGATGGTGTGAATGATTGTTTGTTTTTTTGAGCGAGGTTGTTACACTGATCAATCGTCGTGACAAAAATTTATCGGTTGCCGCCTCTAAATTGCGGTACCTTGTGACGGTCTGATTTATCTGTTATAATTTCCACCTTTGTCCGTCGGGATTTCGCGGATGGGTGTGTTTTATTTAACTATCTCAAGACTATGAGTACCAAAACTTATTTTGCTGGTTTATTATTTGCCTTCGCTTGCGGAGCGTTTGTGTTCGCTGCAGACGGCGGGGTTGCGCAGGATGCCGCGTGGGCTGATAGATTGTTCTCTGAAAAGTCACATGATTTCGGTTCTGTGCCTAGCGGGGCTAGGGCTGTTTATAGTTTTAAGGTAACGAATCCGTATGTTGAAACCGTTCATTTTACAAGTGCCACCTCCTCTTGTAGTTGCACCCGTGCTACTTTGGTACAGCCCACTGTCAAAACTCACGAGACGACTGAGTTACTTGTCGAGTTCAATACCAAAGGTAACTCTCACAACAAATCAGCCCAAATAACCTTGAATATCGACCAACCATTCAAGGCGATTGTCGTTCTTGACATTAAAGGTTATATTCGTCCTGACATTGTTTTTACGCCGTCGCAAGTTACGTTCGGAACAGCGGTTGAAGGTGAGGCGATGGAGCGGACTGTTGAGGTTACTCATTTCGGCAGGAGCAACTGGCGGCTCATCAACGTTGTCAGCAATGTCGGCTATCTTACCGGCGAAATTGGCGATAGCAAATTGTCGCCGCGCGGCGATGTCACAACAACCGTCAAAATACGGCTCAACGAAAACGCACCGCGAGGACGTTTCTGCGAGCGTTTGATTTTGCAATCGAACGAGCAAGGTCGTCAGAGCGACATACCGCTGTTGGTCGAGGGAACAATTCCGGGTAGTCTCGCGGCGACACCGCCTAATGTGTTTCTCGGTTTTGTAAAGCAAGGAGACGAGTCGGTTCGTGACGTTGTTTTACGTTCAGACAAACCGTTCAAAATTACTAAGTTGACAAGTAATAATGAGTTGATAACAATCGAACTACCAACCGACCCGAAACCGCGATCGCGTTTTCAGATTCCGGTGAAGTTGAATGTGCCAGCGGATTATAATGAGAAAAAAATTGTCGCGGTAATAAATGTTGAAACCGACGACCCAAATATGAAGACAGAGTTTTCAGCAAACGCGGAGATACAGGAGTAATATATTATTTTAGATTTATGATTTTAGATTTTGGATTTTTTGTAATACAATCTAAAATCTAAATCTTAAAAACATAAATACCCCACTCTGAACCAAACGAACCAGACCAAAACACCACTCCAAAATATGATTCCACAAATTGCCATTGTCGGCAGACCTAATGTCGGTAAATCTTCGTTGTTCAACTGGATTATCGGTGAACGTATTAGCATCGTTGATTCCGTTGCGGGCGTTACCCGTGACCGTGTCACCCGTTTGCTCGACCTCGAACCCGAAACCAAAACCGTTCGTCGTCCTCTGTCGAAACGTGAAGAGAAACGTTTGTCCGATTCGGCTAACGATGGCAAACCCAACATCACGAAAATTGTTGAGTTCGTCGATACCGGCGGGTTTGGTATTGTTGACGTTGACGATTTGTCGGAAGACGTTGAGATGCAGATTCGTTTGGCGATTTCGTCCGCCTGCCTCATACTGTTCGTGGTTGACGTTCAAGAAGGTTTGACGGCGTTCGATTCCATTGTCGCGGAACGATTACGTAAACTTTCGTGTCCGATTTTGCTCGTTGTGAACAAAGCAGACAACGAAAGCGACGAACGAAACACGCACGAATTTCAAGCGTTAGGTTGGGGAGTGATTTCCGTTAGCGCGAAACAAAAACGCGGACGTGTTGCACTGATGCAGGAGATAGAACAAGCGTTATCCGAAAACGATTTGTTCACCGATACTTCCGATTCCGACCAAGAACCGGTTATGAAGGTCGCGATTGTCGGGCGGCGGAATGTCGGTAAGAGTACGTTCATAAACACACTCACGAAAGAGGAACGTGTAATCGCCAGTCCAATTCCCGGAACGACACGCGATATCATCGACGTTCGTTTTGAGATGGACGGTAAAACGTTTGTCGCGGTTGACACGCCGGGCTTTCAGCGTAAGAAGGGCGTGAAGACTGACTTGGAGTTTTACTCGTCAACACGCGCCGAACGCGCGATTCGGATGGCGGATGTTGTACTGATGTTTTTCGATTGCACGGTTCAGGTCGGCAAGGTTGAGAAGCAACTCGTATCGTTAATCGAAGAACAGATGAAGCCGTGTATTTTCGTAGTCAACAAATGGGACAAGTTGACAGACGTGATGGCGACAGAACGTTGGGCGGATTATTTACGTGAACAATTTCCGTCACTGGCATACGCGCCGATTGCGTTTGTCACCGGTAAATCGGGGCGTAACTGTAAAAAGATGTTGAACCACGCGCAGATGTTGTTCAAACAATCACGTCAACGAATAGCGACCGCACGGCTTAACAAGTGGGTAACGAAGGCACTGGATTATAATCCGCCGCCGCTGCGTTTTCACCACAAAGCGAAAGTATATTACGCAACACAAGCGGATATACAACCGCCAACGATTGTGTTGTTCTGCAATATGGAAGAGGCGTTTTCAAAGCAGTACGAACGTTATTTACTGACAACGTTGCGGGACGAATTACCGTTCGCGGACGTGCCGATTAAAATAATTTTCCGAAAACGTGATTCCGGTGACAACGCTAATGAGATTGAAGTGAAAAGAAAATCGTAAGTCAACTCACCGGTCAATCATTATGTTCATTTCCTAAACAAGTATGATAAAAAAAATATTCAGCACTATCACCAATGGAAGAAAGTACCAGTACCTTTTCTTTGTAACTGTTGCTCTGATGTTTGTTATTGTAAACGTCTTTATCATCTTCGAGGTTGCCTCCGGGTTGCGAAAGAGCGTGAACGAAGCCCAAGTTCGGAACAACAACGTTACTTGTGAGGTTATCTCGCAATTTTTTGCGGGTAAGGTTCACACAATCGCGTTACTCTCGCAGTACAAGCCCATTCTCGATTACCTCAAGCAATGTAAGAACGCCGAAGACGCGAAAAATAATCCGAACTACGCAAGTATTGTCGAAATGTTCAACGTTATCGAATCAGTTTACATTTCGACGGACGACATCTATTCCACACTTTCGTCACCGCCCGATGAAATTGCAGGCGTGACAGCGTGGCTCGCCGGTATTCAGGGCAACTATCTTTTGACACCCCGCGGAATAATGGACGAAAATTCCGCCGATGTTTGGGTCACGAAAGAGCGTCCTTGGTACGAAAAAATCGAACACTTCAACGGAATCAGTTATAGCGACATATACATTGATATGGAATTTAACCAACCGTGCGTAAGTATCATCACGAAAGTTTCAGGTATCACTCCCAACGAAACGCCTATTGATTATGGAGTTATCGGACTTGACATTTTTCTCAAAACGGTACTTGAAATTATGGAACGCGCGAGTAAGACAAGCAGCGGGAAAATTATTCTGATAGACGGTACGCAAACGGTAGTCTATCATCCTGACATCGGATACAAGCACGACCAAAAACTCGCGGACATCGCCGGACACGATTACGCAAGTATCTCGGAAATCCTGAACACTAAGTACAAAGAAGTTGACGAAGGTTCGGAGTTGATGGACATCGGCGGCGTTAAAACATACGTCAATTTTTCACGAGTACGGATACCGAATACACGTTGGTTTGTGATAACGCTCGTACCGAGATCGGTCGCGGAAGAATCGCTCAACAGTTATCTTGTCACGATATTGATAATCAGTGCGGTGGACTTATTCCTATTCGCGTTGCCGATTATTTTCGTGCTTTATTCCGAACAGCGGCGAACCGGCGAAATTGAGAAAATGCGTGACATTGCCATCGAGTCAAGCAAGGCGAAGAGCGGCTTCCTTGCGAATATGAGCCACGAAATACGAACGCCGATGAACGGTGTTGTCGGTATGACGGACATACTGCTTCACACGCCGCCGCTGAGTTCGCTGCAACGTCAGTACGTGAACACGATTCGTCAAAGTGCCGAGTCGCTGCTCGCGGTTATCAACGATATTCTCGACTTTTCAAAAATAGAAGCGGGTCAGTTTAAGTTGGAAGAAATGGATGTACATCTGCGAAACATTATCGAGGAGAGTTGTGAAGTTGTCGCGATTCGGATACACGAAAAAGGGTTGTACTTCGCAAGTGACATTTCGCCGGAAATTCGCGGTATTTATAAAACCGACGGCACGCGAATCAGACAAATTATGCTCAACTTACTCGGTAATGCCGCGAAGTTTACGACAGACGGAATGATTTCGGTACGTGTTTATCCCGACGAAATTTATGACGGAGTGTATGGTGTACGGTTTGAAGTGAAGGACACCGGAATCGGTATTCCTAGTGATAAACAGGATTTAATCTTCACGCCGTTCACGCAGGCGGAAGTATCGACGACACGGCGTTTCGGCGGTACGGGGCTTGGTCTGTCGATTTGTCTGTACCTTGTGAAACAGATGGGCGGCGAAATCGGTGTTAAAAGTGAAGTGGGTAACGGTTCGACATTTTGGTTTACGTTACCGATTCAACAGTTCGATATGTCGGAGTCGTCGATGGTGGAGAATCGTTACGGCAGCGGACAAAAGTTGTTAGTGTACGAGGTCTTCAGAGAGGGAATTGAGTCGGTACTGAACATATTGCAGTACTGGGGGTTTCAGGTTACGTTTGTTGATAATCACAACGAGTTGGTTGAAAATATGCGAAAGGAATCGCCGGATTTGATTCTGTATTCGATAGACGTGAACAAGAATAAGTTCGACGACTTTCAGGCGGAGTTCCAATCGTTACGCGAAAAGAATCGCCGCGCGAAACTGATAATTATGTTCTCGTTGGGTGATAAAGTTGCGTCGTCGATTGAGAATATAAACGGAATGGTTGGTGTAATCTCAAAACCGATGCGTCTGCTGACTTTGGAAGAACTGATACGTAAGGCGATAGGACACGCAAAGATAGTTGACAGACCGCACGAATACATTGAGTTTGGAAATCAAGAGCCGTGCCGGATATTGTTAGTGGAAGACGTACAGGTAAATGTAATAGTGGCAAGAGTGATGCTTGAATCGTTGGGACACAAGATAGACGTGGCGGAAAACGGGGTGACAGCGTTAGAAATGTTGAGCAAAAACGATTACGATATTGTGTTTATGGATTGCCAAATGCCGGTAATGGACGGTTACGAATGTACCCAAAAAATCCGTGACCCGAAAACAAACGTAAAAAATCACGGCGCAATAATAATAGCAATGACAGCCAACGCAATGGACGGAGACCGCGACCGCTGCATAGAAGCCGGAATGAACGACTACATATCAAAACCAATAACAAGAGAAAGCGTAATAAGAACAATCGGGAGATGGTGCGGGAAAGATAAAAAATAAATGAGGGTAAGATGGACGACATTTCACAGAATCGTAAGTTTCCTATGATTTTCAAAAAGGGCTACGCACTGCGCAGCCCTTTGATGTGGACACGTTATCAACTATTGTTGTTCAAACGGATGTTCCCTACTGTATTGTACGGCTTTTTGCATGAATGTGTCCAGTGTGTATTTCTTGTCAAAATAATCACGTTGCCATTCGGTATAATCAAATCTGACACGTTGTAACTCGGTGATGAATACTTCCGTTTCGATTACGCCTAACGCATTGACAAGCAATTCCATTGCTTCTTTCTTGATAATTGATGGACTACGCATTTTTATCTCCTTTCAATAATTTAACAAAGTCAACAGGATTACAAACAGTGATTTCGTTTCCTGTATATCGTTTTTGAAACTTATCGTCAGTGGTTAGTAAGTAATCACACTCCGCCTCAATGACGCACGCCAAATGTGCAGCATCTTTCCATTTTAACCCCATTTTTAATAGTCTGTCAATTCCGGCAGTTTATCAAAGTCAACAAACTCGCTTGAATTTTTCAAAAACTCAGCAATGGTGTTTCCGTTTGTTTCGTCAGGATTTTCTGTATTCTCATAAACCAAAATGAAAGAGGAAACAAGGAACAGGTTCTTATTTTTATTTTTTTCCTGAATACGAAGTTTCGCAATCGTTTCCAATTTCACACGAATCTGATTTTGTTCATCGTAGGGGCGGTTGTAGCAACAGTTGTCGAGATATATTTTCATACGCTCCATTATATTTCATTCCCTTTGTTGTTTCGATTTCCCGTCACCAACTATAATTCAATTAGGCGAGAGAACGACACTTTGGATATTGTATCAAAACGCATCAAAAGATACCACCCTTTCGTTTAGCAAGTTCCTGATTTTACTGGGAATTGCTGTTTTGAGTCGTTTTATACCAACCCTCAATACATTGACGCACGTTTCTTTGTTTGTTACAATCACACTCCGTTTTGATTGACGAACGGTTCGTTGGTTGTTGTAAACATTAGGAGAGTTAAATGGAAGATATTTTTACTAGCCGTATTTTTAAGGTTGTACGCAAGTTTGTGGTCGGGCGCAGTGGAGCGAAATTGGCTCGTGATGTCATTGTTCATCCGGGTGCTGTTGTGATATTGCCGTTACTCGATGATGGTCAGGTTGTACTGTTGAGACAGTTTCGCGTTTCGGTTGAGGAACGGTTAATCGAGTTACCAGCGGGAACGTTGGAGCCGCCTGAATTGCCTTACGAAACTGCCCGACGCGAATTGCTTGAAGAAACTGGTTACACAGCCGGTTCACTTGTAGAAGCGTCGCATTTCTATTCGTCACCCGGAATCTTACGCGAGACTATGCACTTGTTCGTTGCCAAAGATTTGATTGCCGGCCCAACAAACCTCGAAGATGGCGAAGACATCGAAGTCTTCACAGTGCCGCTGGAAAAAGCGGTTGATATGGTGTACTCCGGCGAAATCAAAGACAGTAAAACGATAATCGGTGTGCTGTGGTACTGGAATTCGTTACGGAATAAAACGTAGTTTTTACCTCGAAAGCAGAAGAATGTAACAAATTTTAGATTACAGATTTTAGATTGTTTGTACGGAAACTTTCATAATTGCAAACAAAATCATAAATCTAAAATCCTTTTCCGCCCTTCGTGTTTTCGTGGTGAAAAACCTATTTACAATGGATTCCCCACTAATTTTTACACACCCGCCCCCCAAAAAAATTTCTGCATCCCGCTTGACAATATCTACATTCGTAGTTATAATAACTCCAATCGTAGTCAAGTTGCCCCTAAACATTTCAAAGACGGAAAAAGTATTATTATGCCCAATTATGAAATTTCAGATGCGCAGTGGCTGGTTATGGAAGTAATCTGGTCACAGGGAGAGGCGACGGCATCCGATGTTATCGACGCACTGTTGCCGGAAACTGGTTGGAGTCACCAAACTGTTCGGACTCTTCTCGCACGTCTTGTGCAGAAAGGTGCGTTGCAAACACAGCCGGTTCGTAATTATTATGTCTATTTGCCGCTCATTTCCCGTGAGGAAGCAGTGCGGGACGAGGGCGAGTCGTTCCTCCAACGTCTGTTTCAAGGTAACGCCGACGCGCTGCTTGTACACTTCGTTCGTGAAGGTAAAGTCAATCAATCAACCATCGACCGCCTGCAACAATTGATTGACGAAGAGCAGTCAACCACAAAACATAAAAACAAAACTACAAAGCAACGGAGAAAAAAACATGATAAATGAAGTGTTTTTCAATATACTGCGGACATCGTGGCAAGGTTCGATTTTGGCTTTGCTCGTTTGCGGTGTCTTGCTGATTCTCGGCAAATGGATTTCGCCGCGAGTTCGGTTTCTGCTCATCGCAGTCGTTCTCGTTCGTTTTTTGTTACCAGTGACACTGCCGAGTAGTATGAGCATGTTCGGGTTGGTACCGGTTGCAAGTAACAATGCTAATTCAGTATCTATAATCGGCGAATCGTTTTCTGGTGAACCGCGAACACAACAAACAGAAACCGTGATTCTGAAAACTGCGCACGAAATCACAACGCCGTCAGTGGTAGTCAAAACGGTGCCGCAACCAACTTCGACACGACTTACCGACTACGTTCCTGAATTTTCGTGGTATCGGCTTGCCGTGACAATTTGGTGTGGCGGTGCGTTGTTCTTTGCAATTCGGCTTGTACTAGACGAATATCGACTTGTTAAAAATCGTAAGAACTGGCAAGTTGCCGAATCACCGCAACTACGGCGACTGGTTGACGAATGCCGTAAACAAGCAGGGCTGCGTTTGCCCGTTCAGGTTTTTATAACGGCAGAACCAGTCGGGGCGGCATCGTGCGGCATTGTCCGACCTGCGATTGTATTGTCGCAAGACATTCTCGACAAATTCGACACCGAAGAACTGCGGTTAATTTTGCTTCACGAATCACTGCATCACAAACGTTTCGACCCGCTAACGCATTTTTGTGCGCAGGTTGTCAAGACGCTACATTGGTTCAATCCAGTAGTTTATTTGTTGATTAAAATGTTTCAAAACGAAAGGGAACTAGCGGTTGATGAATCGGTCGTTCGGCTCTCTGGTCGTCAGTCGGCTGCGCTGTATGGAAACGCGATATTAAAAGCGTTTCGGCTATACGGCAAAATTGTTAATAGGGCAATGTCCCCAGCCCTTTTCTTGGGGATTCAAAGTCAAGACAAACTTTTAGAAAGGAGAATCATCATGATTCTCAAACCAACTCACGCCTCACTATTTCGTGTCGCGTTCGGCTCGTTACTTATTCTGGTAATCGCACTAATCGGCTTGACCGATGCTCAAACAGTGCAGAAAAATACCGCTACGGAAAAACAAACGGCTCATGAGGGAGACAAATTTGAAGTTCGCTTCCAGTTTTTCGATGAAGCCAAACAACCGGTTCCAGAAGCCGAAGTTTGTTTCTTCTTCGGTGACACGAATCCAGAAGAAAAAATAATCGTTACGGATTCGGAAGGACGTGTTAATCTGTCTTGCTCAAAGGAACAATATCGTTCGCTGCAACTTGTCGCAATTTCAAAGGACGAGAAATTGAGTATGTGGGAATCATTTTATGCACAAGGTTGGGGCAATACCGATGGAACAACTATCAACAAACAGTTTATGCTCCATAAAACAGAGGGGCGTATCATAACAGGAACGGTTAAAGATTCCAATGGTAAACCTGTCGAAGGAGCGTATGTCGGCGGCGGCGCAGATGGTACGTTACCGCATTACGGAAAATCGAAAGCAGATGGGACGTTCCGCTTTCTCTATATCGGCAAGTCACTGCTTCAGGTGTACGCCGTGAAACCGAGTACCGGATTCGCTTATCACGTTACTGATGAAATCGACGAATGGGAGGGAAAAACGCCGCCCGATAAAATTTCGGACGGTTTATTTCACTTGGTTCTCTACAAGCCGCAAAACATTCAGGTTCGTGTAACCGACGAAAAAGGAAATCCAATTCCCGGTGCCATTGTTACTTCCGATATGATTTTCGTCTCAACAAAAGATAAACCAACAGCCGCTAATGATGTATTGCATACGCTCAATTTGGCTCCGCCAGCGTTTTTTCAAAAGACAAATGCCGACGGATTGGCGACGTTTGATTGGATTCCGACAACAAATTTGAAGATGCTCTATTTCAGTGCGAGGGGGTCGAAGGAAGCGGTTACGATGCCGGATGGAACATCAAAGTATTTTGGACAATCACAACATGCTGGATGGAACAAAAAAGACACGGTCATCACCACGACGCTGCCGCAGCAGACGAATATCAAAATCAAATTCGTCAATACCGACGGTTCACCAGCATTGAATGTTCATTCGTCTGTTGAGTGGACATCAAAGACACGTCCCATCAGCGCAGAGACTGTTACGGTGAACGAAAACGGCGAAGCCGAAATTTTCGGTAATGTCGGCGATATTTTAGACATTCATTCCGTTGGTTGGACGGAAGACAACTTTGTCTTTCCGACTGTCGGCAACTTCAACATCGGTGACGGCAGCGAAGTAAAAGAACTCAAACTGACTGCCAAAAAGGGAACGAAAATTTTCGGTAACATTTTTGATACCGACGGTAAGCCAATGAAGTGGTCAGAGCAGTATTATATCAGCGGTTGGGAAATCAACAATCCGAATGTTGCAAAACAACTAACGCAAAATGAAACTTTCGGTTTGGGAGCATTACCAAACGATGCAACGGCGTATGAAATTTATTTACCGCCGGGAACATTCACGTTCAAGATTCGGCTCCGTAATGAACATAAAATGAAACCGGAAGAGCGGCTCTTTGATGAAAAGACAGTTACCGTCGGTGATGAACCGGTGCAACTTGATTTGGAATTGCACAATTGATTTTATATTGCCCGTTATATTTGGTAGAACAGACGTTTTTTTTGAAACCGATTGACAGAATCACGAAAGTTATTATAATGTCTTTCTGTTTTTGGGGATGTTCCAAACAAGAAAATTATAAGGGGAGTAATGTTATGGCGGCGGTCGATTACAAGGCACTGAAAAATGGCGGGTTTATGCGCCAGATTCAAAAAGACCGGTTTTCTCTCCGGCTCAAGGTTGTCGGCGGGAATCTTACGGCAGACCAATTGGTAACCATTGCCGAAATCGCTAAAAAATACGGCGACGGACACGTCCACTTGACTTCCCGGCAGGGCGTTGAAATTCCCTTTATCCATTTGGATAGTGTGGAAGATGTCAAAACCGGTCTTTCGGAAGGCGGCGTGTTGACCGGCGTTTGCGGTCCAAGAGTTCGTACCGTTACCGCTTGCCAAGGAAGCGAGGTTTGTCCAAGCGGTTGCATTGATACTTATCCGCTGGCGGTGGAAATATCAGAGCGGTATTTCGGTAAGACATTGCCGCACAAATTTAAATTCGGGATTACCGGCTGTCAGAATAATTGCCTCAAAGCGGAGGAAAACGACCTCGGAATCAAAGGCGGTTATGTCATCACGTGGCAAAAGGATTTATGTACGCTTTGCGGTGTTTGTGTTAAAGCATGCCGGGAAGGTGCCATTGAAATAAACGATGACTCGCTTTCGCTCATCAAGGAAAAATGCAATAACTGTGGACGATGTGTTAAAGCATGTCCAACGGAGGCGTGGGAGGGAAAGTCCGGTTATATTCTTTCGTTCGGCGGCACGTTCGGAAATCAAATCGCCAAGGGCAACGAGTTACTACCGATTATTCACGACAAAGAAACCTTATTCCGGGTGGCGGATGCAGCATTAACATTTTTTGCGGAATGCGCGAATCCCAGCGAACGTTTCCGTGCCGCCATTGACCGATCTGGTTGGGATAAATTCAAGAAAGCAATGGAGGCAGCTTATGCCGGTGCCTGAATATCAAATTGACGAAACGGTCGATATTACCGATGTCGTTTGTCCGGTAACTTTTGTGAAAGCAAAAGTGGCACTGGAAGAACTCGACGAAGGACAGATTATTTCGATCCGTATGAATGACGGCGAACCTGTCCAAAATGTTCCGCGAAGCATCAAGGACGAAGGACATAAAGTCCTCAAACTGCTCGATAACAAAGATGGAACCTATAATCTTATCGTGCAAAAAGTGGGTGAATGATGTATTAGACGGAAATTTACGGGATTAACAGGATAAGAGAGAAAGGCAGAGTTGAGAACGAATATCGTCCGTGCTACACTAAAATGAGCATCGCTTAGAGAGCGTGCTGCCTACTATTTGCCGAACATCAAAGAAAGGTTATTATGAATTTAATCATTGCGGGCAACAAGAAAGAATACGCCGATGGTTTGACCGTCGCCAAGTTGATTGAAGCGGAAAACGTTGAGACCCCCCAATACGTTACCGTGTCCATCAACGATGAATTCGTCGAAAGCGGGAGCTTTG
>JAITST010000130.1 GCA_031287585.1 Planctomycetaceae bacterium
AACCACTAAAATGCCTAAAATCTCTCGGCTTCTAAACTTGCAGCCGGACTGCCGCAATTTCGTTGCATCGTTGACAAATGTACTGATTCGAGGTAAATTCCAGTTGACATAAAAAACCACACATTACAGAATTAGGGCTTTTATAAAATGTCTGACCAAAACATCGTTTATATTCTGACGAACCAAGCAATGCCGGGATTGGTAAAAATCGGCATCACAACAGACGATGTACAAAATCGAATCGGACAACTGAATAGTCAAACGGGAGTACCGTTGCCGTTTGAAGTTTATTATGCCGCCAAAGTGGCTTCGGCAACAGATGTGGAAAAAGCATTGCACTTTGCTTTTGGACCGGACCGCATCAATCCGAAACGGGAGTTTTTCAAAATCGCCCCTGAACGGGCTGCTGTTCTTTTGCGTTTATTGCAACAAGAAGATATAACTACGGAAGTTGAACAAGAGGCGAAAAACCTTGACCCGGAATCAGCGGAAGCCGCAGAGCAGTATGCCAGACGAAGACCGAACCTCAATTTTGACGAGATGGGCGTACCGGTTGATTCGATATTGACTTTTAGTCGGGATGAAACAAAAACGTGTACTGTCATCAGTGATAGAAAAGTTCGTTACAACGACAACGAGTTTTCTCTCACAGCATTAACAACGCTCTTTCTCCAAGGTAAGGTCGTTCAGCCGACCGGCTATTGGTTATTTAACGGCAAATCACTCAAAGAGATTTACGATGAAACTTATACCGAAGTAGAATGAAAACGGCGGCTGTTATCGTTCGATTTCAGAATGGGCGGCATTCTGAAGAGCAGCCGCTTGAGTTCATTCTCTTGAGAACGATAACTTGAGAGTGTCGTTAAGAGCGATTACGCTTTGCAAGTGTTAGAGCACTCCATACGCCCGATAGAAAAGTAACGTATCCATTGCGAAACGCCGTAAATTCAGGTAAAATTGAACGTGTTCGATAAATCATTACAACGTCTTCAAGCGGCAGAACGATGAGCAGCGGAATGATTATTGCCAATCCTATCTACGATGTCGTTTTCAAACGGCTGATGGAGGATACGAAAAATGCGAGGTTCTTTATTGAGACCCTACTCAATCAAGAGGTCGAAGAGATTCAATTCAAACCGCAAGAATACACGTTGCCGAAAAAACATAAGGAGCGTTTGTCCGGGCAGGATGTGCAAATGCCGGGCGCACTTACCGTTCTGCGTCTCGACTTCGTTGCAACGATAAAAAACGCAGACGGCACGCGGCAAAAGGTTCTTATCGAAGTTCAAAAGGGCAAGAGAAATCTTGACGTCATGCGGTTTCGTGATTACCTCGCCGAACATTACAAACGGGAGGACGAAATTGTATTGCCGGACGGCGACGTTCAAAAGACACCGTTACATATCATTGCGATTTACATTGTTGCGTTCGATTTACCGCATATCAAAACGCCGGCGGCGAAAGTTGGACGTGAGTACATTGACCTATTGACGCAAAAGAAAATAAAGGAGAAGGAAGAGTTCATTGAGCAGTTGACGCACGACTGTATTATCATTCAAACGGGACGGATTCACGGTTCGATTAAAACGGAGTTGGATGCGTTATTGAGTATTTTTGAACAGCGTTATTTTGCGGACGAGAGGGGACATTTCAAGCAGTATCCGTTGCCGGTGAAGAGTGCGGAGATGCGTCATTTAACGAAGACGTTGGTTGGTATTGCGGCATCGCCGGAGGGACGGCGTGAGATGGAGGCGGAGGAGGCGGTTCGCCGGTTGGTTGAGGGCGACGGCGATGTACGAGTGCAAAAAATCCTAAGGGAACTCAAAAAAAAAGGATAGAATCATTACTGAAAAGGATAAGGTCATTACTGAAAAGGATAAGCAAATCGCGGAACTCAAAGCGAAGTTATTGTCTCACAAATCTCAATAGCAATAGCGGCGTTATTTTTCTAGCGAACGTAATTCTTCCATCCATTTCTTTCGGCAACGAAAGACACGTTTGCACGCCTTCGTAAAGTTTGCAAACGTGCCGTCATACCGATTGTTCCGAACCTTTTCGTTAAAAAAGGACTGTTATTTTTTGAACTTCGATGACAAATCAAAATTCAAATCTTTCGTTTCACCTGAAATATCCGCTTCAAGCGTTGTCAGTTCTGCGACGTTATACTCGCCCGGTGTGCTTGCTTCGGTTATGTCCTGCATTTTACTCTTTGGATCGCCGGGATACTCCGGCTCCTGCCCAACAACCTTCAGACCGAACACAAGCACTTTCTTTTTTCCGGGCGGAACGTCGGCGATATAAGTACCACCGGTAATTATACCGCCGCCTGTCGGTTGACTCCCGTCAGTTTCAAAAAACTGAATCGCACCGGTATCAATGGGGTTGCCGTCAAGGGTGACGTTGCCGCTCACCTTGACAGTGTACGTTTTCTGCTGCCCGCAACCGATCACCGTTATCGTGACGAGAACAAACAACACTGACAAAATCCTATTCCTGCTCATGATTAAAGTTCCTCCGTTTTTCCTGTTGAAATGTGACGAAAATAAAACGTTACGAAAACGGGCAAATGACAGTTAGGGCAACGTCTCCGACTCACCTCCGTTACCGGAACACACCGCTCGCCAAATCGCCTGTGCAATTGTTTCAGAAACAAACTTTACACTGCCGTCGCCCATGCTCACGTTCACTCCGCCGGTATGTTTGCTGCGTGCGGCGTATTGGACAGTTGTATACGCCGAGTTAGTGACACACGGATAGCCAGGTGTGTTCAAACAGACCATGGCGGCATCGGGACTCTTCGAATTTGGTGTTGATAACGACATAAAAGCCGGTGAGGAAGCATCGCTAAGGATGTCCCCGCGCCGGTCCTTTTCGGCGGCGGCACCTTCGCAGATAACGACTTCGGAAAAATAGGCGGTGTTTGAGGTACCGTCAACAATGTTTGCAAGATTGTAGATATGTGCCGTTCCGAACGGAGCCCCTCTCCATATTGCTTGTTCGGCAGCGTCTTGATGTAAATGACAATCGCCGAAGTTGCATACATAGTTTCCCAGAACACGCCACCAGTTAACCGTTGAATCGTGTTTTGCATTCGGTTGGTCAGAGGGACAATAGTAACCGGGAATCGGTCTGCGGTAGGTACCGATGTTATTTTCAAACGCCGCCGCAGTTTCCCCTGTCGCCGTACCGGTATGAAACGCCTTTGTAAAGTCGTATTGACTGTACAACTGTTGTTGTTCGATGTAGGGCCAAAGTTCGGTAGGCCACGAGATACGTTGGTATGCCTTGCCGTTTTCCCTTACCCTGCCGGCATTACCGCTGTTCATCGCTGCGATGTTAAAGAAACCGTTATTGGTGTCCGCGTGCAAATGAACAGCGAGCGTCCATTGTTTGAGATGATTGGAGCAGGACATTCTTCTTGCGGCTTCGCGGGCGGCTTGAACGGCAGGCAGGAGCAGAGCAATCAATACGCCGATGATGGCGATGACGACGAGAAGTTCGACGAGAGTGAAACCGTCTTTAACGAAATTTTCATTTTCCTTTAAAGTTTCTGCTTCTGATTGCCGAGTGTGTGTGTGTGTGTGTGTGTGTGTGTGTGTGTGTGTGTGTCGGCTGAACACATCGCGGGCTTTAATACATTTTTCATAATGTTCTCCTGTTTTGACCTAATGAGGTCAGGGTTGAGGTTGTGGTAAAATCTACGTTTACCCTAACAGTATACACCAACATCGGGAAAAAGCCAAGTGGGGATTTTTAATTTTTTTGAAAAATTTCGGTCGTGTTCTAAACTCACTGAATTAGCCAATGGTATCCGAAGAACCAGACGTTGATTATTAAGCCGACGACGATTTTATGCATCTATTCCGTTTTTGAAAAGCGAATCCCTTTACGAACCAATCGACTGCACCACGTCCGCAACGACAAATGCTTGCGCTCTATCTTCTGCGTGTTCTTTTT
>JAITST010000131.1 GCA_031287585.1 Planctomycetaceae bacterium
TCCCAAAGAAAACCGCAGTTTCAAGTATTGATTGGCTCCGTTGATGACTGCCGTATCGTATCCGAACAGCAACCCGAACATACCGGCAATACCGATTAACGGAAGCAAACGAAATGTAGGTGGAATGTTTTTCATCGTGTTATCCAAACAAGTTGTAAGTATATTACCAATCGCGGCGCAACCGCAACCCAAAATGTTGTTTGTGAATTTATTGGGTTGTCGGGATTGAGCCGCGAGACAAAATGTAGAAACGTTACATTAACGTCTCCACAAAAACTATTCCACCCTCACGGTCAGTACTTCAAACGGCGCAAGGTCGATGCCGTTCAGAGCGTCCCCTTTTTCTTCCAGCGGATTCGACTTGAATACTTTTTTGTACGGTTCGGTTGGCGCAATCTTTGTCGCCTGAATTTGCCGCGTCGGATTGAATAACCGCACCAACAACGCCCCGCTGCCGTCCCGTGCCGGACGGACTCCTGTTGCAATCACGTTGCCTTCGTTTTCCAGCGTGAACAAACTACCGGCAGTTGACACCGCCGTTTCGCTCGCCGGCAACGCTACTATCGGTTGATGTACCTGCCGGGCAAACCGCTGGGCAATGCCGTTGTCAAATTTGTTCTTGTTATACGCCCAAACCCAGTATTCAAACCGCAACTCACCTTCTTGGTCGGCTTTATAATTCGTCTCCCAGTGATTGTTGCACACCCAAGAATAAAGCGTGCCGCCGGGCTGTCCCTCCGGGAATTTCTCCCGCCACTGATCCCAACTCCACGCTCCGGTGAACAAAATCGGAGCGAATTGCACCATATTGGCATCAACCGTAACCCAATTCACACCGCACTCTTCGTTTGCCAGCGAACAGTATCGCTGCACCGGATAATAATTTCGGTTTGCCCCCGGCAGTTGGTCTTTCTCAACTTCGGCGAGCGCAAACGGCGAATCGACATACCATTTGCCGTTCGGAACATTGAACGGGAAACCAAAAAACATTCCTTCCGGCTTCCGCTCCTTTTTCTTGTCAATAAGATTGACAATGCGGACTTTATCGTTGTCGGCAAAGAGCGTGATTTGCCGCTTGAACGATTTGAACGACGGCGATTCAGGGACTTCGACCAACACCGACGCGGCTAATGGACCATTCGCAACAATGGTGAGTTTTGCGCTGGGTTGAAGGCGTTCCCGATTTTTTTCGGCATCCCGACCGATGATGTACAAATAATCGTCTAAACCGCTGTTGCCGTCGCCGCCTTCTTTGACAAAGTTATGGTCGCTGCCCGCGAGTTTGAGCGATTTAATCGCACCGGTCTGCGTGTCAATGACGAGATGAACCCTGTTGTTTTTCATTTCGCCGGTTTCAGTGTTGATACGGAACACGCCGGTTTTTTCCTCCGGTTCTTTGCCGGACGGTTTCAAACGAAGCGTTCCCAATGCCGGTACAGACGGTGCGTTGCTGCCCCATCCCAAATCGGCATATATCGACGCATTTTTGCCGTCGGGGTCAGGCACGTACTGAAACGTAACCGGTTTGCCGTCGTCCGTTTGATACATTTTGACATTATTCCCCCACGCACTTTCGAGATTAGAAACTTTCTCGCTGTCGATGAGACCGAGGAATACGACACCATTGCGTTGCCGGGTCAATGTATTGACGAAAAGAAGCGGCGAACTGTCGCCTTGAAGCGGAAGAAACGATGCTGTTAATTTTTTCGTTTGCGCCGCACCGTTTCGGGCGTAATTTTGTTTGTACTCATCTTGCGACTTTGCAAAATCGCCGTCAGGTTTGCTAATGCTGTTGTGCGCCCCCCAAGTATGCTCGTCATACATAATCAAGTTCGTCCAAGCCGCGTCAAAATCATCCTTCGGATACTTCTTCGCTCCGAACATTGCAAAAAGCGTTTCGGCTTGAACCAACTGTTCCTTTGCCCGCCGATTGATCGACGTGGCTTTGGCGGTGCTTGCCGCTCCGTCTTCCCAATAACCGGTGATGTCGCCGCGAAGCGTCGGCAATTTGTCGCCGTATTTCTTTTCGAGCAAGCGCATCACGTCGGAATTTCTCGCAACAATCAATTTCGGATACAGATACTTTTCGTTCCACGCTTTCACGGAATCGGACACCGCCCGATTCGGACGACCGTTGTCCGCTTCGATCCCGTAGCGGAACATCACGAGGTCGTCAAAGAGAAAAGTCCGTCCGTTTTTCAAATCGAAGTTTGCCCGCTTTTGTTCCCCCCAAGACGTAGTTGGCTTGCCGGATAACAAGTCGAAAATGGTCTTCTCTTGAATGAGTGAGCCGACAGGTTGACCGTGCCATTGCGAATAACCCGTGCTGAGAATCCAACAGAGAATTCTGTCTTTGCCGTTCGGTGCCTCCCACCAAAATGGTTTGTCGCCGAGCGTAAAGAGCCGACCAACCCGATGCCCGTTGTTCGGTCCCGCCGTCATATATTTGATACCGTTTTGTGCCATTGCCGTAACAAGTCCCCAAGTGTAGCCCGGTACGTCGGTTTGCATAATGGAATCCAGCACGATACCGTTTTCTTTGCAGAACCGGACGCTGCTGCCGAAAAGTTCGATGAGTTCCTCTTCGTTATACATACCGGTCATCGCTTGGGCATAAAGTCCGTCGATGTGCATGTCGCGGTTCTTTGCCGCTTTGATAAACGCTTCCTTTTCGGTTGGCGCGGCTTCTTTCAAAAACTGGTCAACCGCCCACATTCCTTCGGGATGAAATTTGAACTTCGCCTCTTCGGGATAGTCCTTTGTTTCGTCAATATATTTCAGAGCGTCACGAATCGACTGCACTTGCCGTTTGAGAACATCTTGCTGCGTGTGCGTGTAGCCGATGTCGAGATGTGTTTGATGAACGAGATACACTTCCCACTTACGCTCCGGCGGGAGGGTGAATTTGACCGGTTCCGCTACGGGTTTGCTCCCAATAGTCAAACTTATGGTACAGTCAATACTCTGCTTCAACTGTTCCTCGTCCATCGGTAGATCAATTTCGCCGGACTCGGTCAATTTCTGGGCAACTTTCATTTCACCTACCTGCACTTCTACCATCGTGCCGTCTTGAACCGGTCTGCCATCGAGTTCGATGCGAATTTTTCGGATGGGTATGTTTTCTGCCCCATTTTTTGCGTACATCTTCCCGCGAAAAATACCGGGAACGGGTGTTACGGTGAACGATTTAATCTTGCCGTCATCGGTTCGGAATTTCAGCGAATCGAAAACGAACCACGAACCGACGGAGTTTTTAATCGACAGAGTGTTACCGGTCTTTTTTAGGACATTAAAAGGAAAAAATGCCCGATACGTTTTCCATTCGGCACCATCGGCTGTTTGGAGAAGTTTGTCGCCGGTTTTACCTCGTTCGGTTTGAATGGTCTGTTTCGTGCCGTTGAGTTCAATTTCGAGCAGTGGGGCGGATCCTCCCTGACCGATACCTGTGATTTCGAGAACGCAGACGGGTTCTTGCGGCAAATCGGCAGGCAGGTCGAACGGAATGATAATCGAATGGGACTTCGCGCCAGCCCAACTATCTTGACGACCGGGCAGAATCCACGGAAATTCTTTGGCATCGAAACTCGCAACCGAAATGTTGCCGGGAAATTTCTTGGCAACGGTTGCGTAATCCTTCGCGGCGAAAAACTCGCCGTAAGAATTGTCCTGCGTTCCGAGCGACCAAATATCGGCGGAAAACGCACTGTTGATACTTAAACTTAAAAGGACAAACAACACAAATAGGGAAATCGAAGTTGATTTCATTTGACGCTCCTCGTTGAAAATTGGTTAGGTGTTTGGGAATTTGCGAACCGTTCACAAACCTCAAGTGATAAATATGGCGACTCATCGTTCACGTCTTCAACGCTTAACGTGAAAACATAAACGAATAACTAAATTGACATTTTACGCAATGTACGTACATTATGATACACCACTCGGCAAATTCTGTCAAGTAACAAATTTCAAAGAATTTCAAATGGGTGGAGAATATACTATTGGGAATCTCTAAAAACTCTTTTTTAGCGTGGAGGACACAAAGAGTCACGGAGGAGTATTTTTTTGTAACTTATGGGTACCTCTAATAACACTAAATTTTACCCCCTCCCCAAAAAAATACGCAATAGGGGGGATTTTTTCACACATTTCGGTTGCTGGTATTCTATTTTTCTCCGTTTTGACGGCTGTTTTGTGCCGTCCAAACGGAGTATCTCCCCGATAATCCACTCTGCCCAACTTTTTCAAACTCAAATAGCGGCTGATATTACTGCCTAAATTCCTCATACCTATCCAGAATTTCGCCCTCGCAAAGCCGATGCTTCGCAGCGTCTCGTCTTTCATCCGCATCTTTTGTTCCCAAAAACGTGTTCGATTCGGCAGCGTACCTTACTTTTTGTACGATTATTCTCTTTCTGCTCCTCCGTAAGCGGTTTGTTACGATAACCCTTCTCACATATCAACGCCGTCGTCACGCCGTAACTCCAAATCAACTTCCAAACCGCATCAACCCGCGGATGGTCTTTATACCGTTCGCACGTTGAATTTTGCCTTTTGGTTATAGTTGCGAGCAGCGAGTATTGTTTGCACTTTACAAACCAACACAGCAGGAAATAAATACTCGCAACTCGCCACTCACTACTCGCTCTCGTTCAAGTGTGTTCGGTATAATCACAATAAGATTTCCTGCCGCCCGCAAAGCGTTTCAAGAAGCGGAAGGCGATACTGTATTTTCCGCGTCGTCAGGTCTGACCGCCGCTTGCTTACTCGGTCATCTCGTCGGAGAGCTTGTATTGTGATTTGAGGACGATGATTTTGAACATGAGGACGACATCGAAGGACGGTCGTCCGCCGTTGGGGTGTTCTTTTCGCAGCACAGAAAGAAGGGGACGAAAGCCCTGTCAATCAAACACTGCCCAATCGACATCGGCGGCGAGACGTTTGAGAAAACTGTTGAGTTGGTAGAGTTTGTCGGTGTTCGTTTCGGGGGAAATTAAATTTGCTTGCATCATATTATCTTATCATTGAAAAATAAGATTGATAAAATTAAAAACTACTTCATTATAGAAATTGTCAAACAGCCCGGCAAGTTATTAGAGGTGCCCTTATCCTATTATAAATCATTACAAAAGATTTTCAAAATAAAATCTCTGCGTTTCTCTGAACTCTGCGGTTAAAATTGTGGTTTTTAGAAATTGCCTATTGTGATTTTTGTGGAAAGTACAGGATAATACCGGAATTTAATTTGTCATTTCCGTCGCAATTGTCCAGTGTTGCAGTAAATCGTGGCTAAAATGCAATTTAACTTATACTTTATTGCTATTAAATTTTATGTTTTGTTAATATGGAGAACTTTGTGGAAGAAAATTTTGAAAAAAAGTGCCGTTACATCTGGACTTTTCCTAAAGATTTGTTATGATATTCTGCCTTGTGGGAGAGATTCCGCATTTGCAACGGCTGTCCAACTGTGTAGGTTCGGAAAGAAACGGATTTTTTTTCTGCTGAGTTGAACGATCGCCTTTGGTTTTCGTTTTTCGGCTTGACGTTGCATTGTCACAATCCAGAGATAAATTTCGTGTTACCAACAATTTATTTTCCTTCGGCTGCGGCACCGTTTGCCGTGATGTTGATGGTTGGCATCGTTTTGCGTATTGTTTCGCGGCTTGTTCTGCTCTCTACGCGGCATCGTTCACAGTGTCTTTTTTCCGAAACGGCTTGGTTGCCGCGTGACCGTTACGCGGTTCGCAAAGATGGCGAAGACGTTTTGATGTTGACGAACAACGGGCAGTATCTGCTCGGTTCTTTTTTCCGTCATACTTCGGAAAATTATCGCGGAGTCGTTTTGTTCTGTCACGAACTTAACGGTAATCGTTACGGCGTTAGCCC
>JAITST010000135.1 GCA_031287585.1 Planctomycetaceae bacterium
GTTCTCTCATGATCTCGTGTCCGTCACTGAAAACAACCTTGCGTCCTTCCGACAGAAAAAGAACCGTCATCGCTTGACCGAAAGGCAACCCGTCAAACCGCACTGTTACCTTTGACGAATCAATGCGCTCACTGTCAGCCTTCTCTGCTGTCTTTTCAAACTTGTATTCAAATGGCTCTACATCGACCGGCTTCATTGATTGACAGCCCGTCAAAGTCAGAACCAAAATAACGACCAACACTTTCATTTTTTGATTGTCTTTCCGCTTTTGAACGTAATTTGCGATTTTGAAAAATTGATTCTTTGAATTGTTTCCTCTGTTGTTGCCGAAATCATCGTTTCGCCGACGCGCAATATCCCGCGCTGAGTAAACGGAAATTTCAAGTGTGTTTGGTATATCTGCCTTGCAGATGTGAATGAACGCTCCGTCGGCAGTGAATTCTGTATCGCCTTTCGCCTCTTGAAACGCTTTGCGAAGAGCAGCATTGCTCGACAATTTGCTTGCAACTTCATCGGACAACGATGCAACCAAATTGCTGACGGTCTGATGCGAGACGGTGAGGCAGCCGAATTCCTTGAGTTGAAAGGATGCCGTTTCGTACGAACTTTTCGCGACGGCAAACGCGATCAGACGGCGTGCGCCGCGGGTATAATCGCTGTCGAGACCGATCAGCCCTTCGGCGGGAAATCCTGATGTGATTGTTGCTTGTCGTCAGCGTTTTCGTCCTCGTTTTGCGGACTTCCGTTTTTTTTACAATGCGGGCATTGTTTGGCGGCGGCGGTGGGTTCGGCGGCGAGTTGCCGAATCGCGATGCGGTTGGATTACGTTCATCAATTCAGTGACGTTAAAGCGGATCTGAAACACGTTACTATGTTACAAGCATTGACTGCGTCGTTGACAAACGCCACGATTTCTGTGCTGCGGTTGTTGCCAAATCCACACGACATCTTACGGGCAGTCGCGGAGAATATTCAGTGGAGTCCGTCACATCTACTCAATTTGCTAGCGTTCAAAATCTGATAACGCCAACAAATCAAGATAAAAGGAATAAAACGTTCACCCGTTTTTGCGGTAAACGTTGATGCTGCGTCACGTAACGATACGACATCGTTACGAATTTATTGAGAAAGACTGCACAAATAAACGGGGAAAATGCCGGGAGGATTTTTTAAGTGGGAGAACTTTGCAATTCTCGTGACAAAATTTCTTCGGGCTTGATTTTTGTTGCCGTTTTGTGGTACAATGGTGTCGTTTTCTGTTTACGGGCTTTTTAACAATATATTACAACATTACTTTTGACATAGGAGTTGTTGATGGGTATTCTTGCGATACAATATAGAACCGCAAAGGATTCGCCGATTTTGGTTGTTGCCAATCGGGAGGAGCAATTGAGCCGTCCTTCGCAGGGACCGCGTATTCAGTCGGGACGACCGCGTGTCGTTTGCGGGATTGATAAGAAAGCGGGTGGAACTTGGGGTGGCGTTAATCAGCATGGGTTGTTCGTTACAGTTCTTAACTGTTCCAAACGGATTCAGCCCTACGACCCGCGTTCGCGTGGTTTGCTTTGCCGTGAACTGCTTGCGTGCCGGACTGCGGAGGAAGCGTTGGACAAGGCGGTTCGTGAACTTGCGACGGGTTGTTACGAAGGTGCGAATTTTTTGTGTGTTGACCGTACCAGCGGCGGCGTAGTTTACGGCGGCGACGAAATCGAAGTCGAACGTCTCACGCCCGGACTTCATGTTCTCACGTCAAACCGGATGGATGACTACAACGATACACGTCAGGAATTTGTACGGCGGCTACTGACGTTACAGCGGCTCGACTCGTCGATTTCGTTCATGGCAGTCGCGAGCCGTGCGTTTTCGCGTTGCCCTGACGATGGCGGCAGACGCGGCATAATCATCTCGGAACCTGACTACGGAACAGTCTCGTCGATATTGCTTTCGCTAACTGACCGTACACATCGTTCGGTAATGCAGTACGCCGATGGTCGCCCCGATAACGCACCGTTCGAGGACGTTTCCGCGTTATTGCGTCAGGTACTCTCAACAGAGCGTTCGCTGGCATCGCAACAGCAACGTCAGGCACTAGCGGCACAGGCTGCTGCTGCCGCGGCAGCAGGCGAGATTGTAACGCCAAACGACGCTGCTGTTGAACCGAAAGTTGAGACTGCCGCAAAAGTTGAAAATGAGAAAGCCGAGAGTACGGAGGAAGCAGGGGCAGATCCGCCAGCAACGGCGATGAAACCGCAATCGCGTTCACGAAAGAAGACGTGAAAGTTACGATAGATTAGTAGAGACGCACGGTTGTGTATCTCTACTTTTCATCAACTCTATAAGGACGGTTACACGGCTTTGGCTTCGTTTTCATGCCGCAATTCCGCGTTTCGTTGAATGTCGTCGCACATCAGGTCAATATCATAGTTGAACTGCGCGGAATAGGCGACACGTTGTTGATGCAACTCCTCCAAATCCGGCGCAAGATAATCTGGCGGACATTGGGCGAGAACTTCTTTCATTTCACGAATTTCCTCTTCGGTGAATTTACGGTCTTTCCAAAGCAGGTAAACCGGTGTCTGTTTTACTTGCTCTGCTCGTCAATCGGCTAATGACTGTCGTTTCAATGTACGCCGAAGTTTTGGTTGAATCTCTTACCATTGTGTCTCAATACCTTGCCGTTCTTTGCCAAACACTACTGATGATTTGATTGATGTCAGCAACGATATTCTCCATTGTAAAGATTTCATACGGCGTTATCAACATCCATTCCCGGATTACTTCACCACCGTTTCCAACTCACCCGGTGATAGTTGTTTCTGTGTTACTATCTTTCCTTCTTTGTCGAAGAGTATGGTCATTGGTGTGGCGTGGATTCCCCAGTAGTTTGCTATTGGCGATTCGGTACCTGTTGGTGCGTTTATCTGCAACCAGTTTTGTTGAATCTTTGATAACGCCGCCTTCATCTGTGCCGGATTGCTATCGAAATTTACACTTATCACTTTTATCCCCAACTTGTCCGCCGCCAACTTCAACGCGGGCAAATCCTGTGCCGCCTGCGAATCCCAGAAGTACAACATCACGTAACTCCCGCGCAGTTGTGCGAGACTGATAACGTTATCGTCAATCCCTTTCGCTTGAAACTGTACCGTTTTCCCGACGTTACTCAACCTGCGCACCGCACCCGTTATCTTTGCGGTCACGTCTTGTGCATTCGGGTTATTGACCGCCAACGCCTTCTGATACCACTTCAACGCATCTTCGGTTTGGTCAACGAGTTCGCGATACGATGCCAGCCGCATAATTCCTTCCGCACCCGCTTCCGTTGATTCACATTCGGTACAGAATTTTTCGAGGTTATCGAGCCACGTAATCTGTGCTTTGAGCGGGTCAACTCCGTCACCGAGTTCCTTATAGTACATCGACATCACCAACTGCAAACGTATGTACGCCGCAAGTTCCTTGTTACTATCCTTGTTGATAGTATTGAACAACACTTCGAGGTTGTCCGTTCCCTTCGGATACTCGTTTTCCTGCACCGCAACCATAATCGCGTCCGCAAGTTGACGCATCCAATTGTCCTGATCTTCGCGCGTTGTCGATAGACGAACGATGTTCAAAATCTGACGTGTTATCCGGTCGTGAAGTTCCGCACGGTCGGCTTTCGCCGTTTGCGGCAATAGATTTTGTAGTTCTAACAACGCCGTGATTTGTTTGTCACGTTCGCTAGCCGGTTCAGGTGCGGAGTTGTCCGCTTGCGGAACGAAGTACGCTATACCGCCAGACTCGTCATACAGCCGCGGTACGTCAATCGTTCGCCAGTTGTTCTCACCAAGTTGAACGAGCGGAGCAACAGCAAGTTGTTTGTTCTCCGCGCCGTCACGCAAAACCGCGATACCGTTTTCGTAAATGTAAACGTCTTTACCGTTGCCATCGCGTCCCGCCGGAACAACGTTTGTGCGGCTGCCGCCAAACTGATACCACTCAACATCGTTTGACAACTTTATCGTATTCACCGCTTCGGTGAACTTCTGTTGTAACGACGCAATCTTCGCTGTGAGTTCGGCTTCCATCTTCTCGCCGAGTTGCAGTGACTTGAGTTCGTCCGCCGTCAGTACCGTTCTCATAAAACGTGCCGTGTCCTTCTGACTTAACGCAAGCACAATTTCCGCCGAAAGTTCGTCGGGTGAAATTGCTTTCCAATAGTCGATAACGCCGTCTTCGTTCGCATCAACGCCCCATCGTGAACCGCCGCTGTGAAACCAACGAAAATTGTCCGCTTTGCCGTTGTGGTCGGTGTCGATGTCGCGATAGACTTCGAGATTGTTGCGGTAGTAACTCCACTGGTCAACTTTTTTGTCGCCGGTAGTATCACGGAAAACACGCAAAATTTCGCCGCGCGGTCCCGTGATGATGAAGCCGCTGTTATTGTCGTACAACTTAATATCGCAACGAGCAAGGTCGTCATCGGACGGACTATCAATGATAACACCCTTCTGGAGCGGTGTAAAACTCATCGCGTCGGTAAAAAGTTTCCCCTTCGCTGACGGAGCCGCTTCCTGTGCGGCTGCACTCGCGATACCGGAAACAGTGAACAAACCGAAAAGAAACGCAAGCGCGTAACGACGATAGACTGATGACGTATGTTTCATTTGATAAGTGGATTGGTTATGTTGAAAAAAAAATCGTATATTCCGCCAGTTAAAAACGACGACTCGTGCGATGTATTCGTGAACAGTACAAAAAACGGACACTATGAACTACGTACAGTCCATAATGTCCTCACTCCCACGCCGACAAAATTACTTTTTGTATATTACTTGTT
>JAITST010000163.1 GCA_031287585.1 Planctomycetaceae bacterium
CATTTTTACACTGAATTAAATGCTTCCTCGCTGAAGAAGCCAAGAACGCGTTTAATAAACACCATTTTGCAATCCATATTTTACGCATATTTACCATCGTGAATTTTGGGAAAGTGCAGATGGTAAGTATAACGTGTAAACGAGCGAATTTATTTTAGACTTACGATTCGGTTACTGTTCGCACAAATAATCTAAAATAAACTCACTCCCCAACGCTCTTTCTAATAATCTGTTTATCAAAATAGTTAGTTTCCATACCGGCATCTACTATTATCTTCTGTGAGACAATTCCGCTACTTGCCGGACTTAACAGGAACACGGCTGTACTCGCGGCTTCGTCGGTTGCGATTGCTCGTTTGCGCGGTATTACCGATTCGGCGAACAAGTACGAGTCAAGATAACCCGGTATGCCCGCCGATGCCGACGTTTTCAGCAGCGACGGTGCAACGGCGTTGAAACGTACTTCCGAAAACGCACTGAACGATTTCGTTAGGAACACAAGCGACGAATCGAGTGCCGCTTTGACTGGTGCCATAAAACCGTAGTTTTCGCTCGCCATCCGTGTAGTCGAAATAGAAATTGTAACAACAGTCGCGTCCTTTGACAACATATCCGCAAACACGTTTGCAATCGCTATGAGCGAAAAACAAGAAATGTCTATCGCCTGCAAGAACGCCCCGCGCGGTGTTTCGTGAAACGGCTTCATACCGCCGGAGTAGTCAGCAAACGCGAGTGAGTGAAGGATGCCGTCAAATTTTTTATCGCCGTACTTCAAACCAACTTCGCGCCGCAACGAATCAATCTCGTCCTGTGATTCAACGTTACAAGTGAAAACGTCAGATTGAGGAAACAATGCAGCAACTTTCTCGCGGGTAGCCGCGTCACGTACAACAAACACACATTCTGCTTCTTCACCAAGCAACATCGTCGCAACACAATAAGCAACACTTTTCTTGTTCGCAACACCAAAGATGAGGATACGTTTTCCGGTTAATTTAAGAAATGACATTATGGGAATTTGGGGTAGTGAGTTTTTAATCGTAACGTTGTTTTTCGCGTTAAAAAACTATCACTCTATTGTAACCCTAGACTTCACAGTAATCAACTCATACAGTTCCGGCATTGCTTTATCTTGTACAAGAATAATCGAACTGCCCGGATTACTACGCATTTCTTTCGTCGAGATAAGCCCGATACCGTTTCCCAAATCTATCCAAGGAATGTCGTTGTTCGCACCCAGCAATCGTTTTTCGACCACCGGAAAATCGCCCGCCAAATTAATCGTTTGATTGTTGAACAGTTTGTAACAACCAGCGTACAAACCGTTGAGTATCAACCAAATTTCGCCGCGTCTCCTGCTCACGTGAACATCGAACGGACCGTAAACGACTTTGATTTCAGAACCCGGTATCAACGTTTGCAAATTTGTAAGCCCGTTGATACGCATCAAAACAGACGGCGGCAAGTCGAATTGGTTCGCAATCGACTCAATCGTGTCCGACTGCCCGACGCGATACGGTAATTCCAAAACGTGAATGTTTGGTGTGAAGATGACATCGTGTGCCAATTGGTTCAGCATCGGCATCAAGTATTGTCGCTCTTCGTCGTTCAGTTCCGAGTGCCTTACCAACTGGCTCAGCTGCGAGTAACCTTCACGAATCGCCTTTGCGCTGCCCGAATCAATCAGCACGCATTGTGCCTTGACATACTGAACAACTGAATCACGCAACTTCGGCATCGCAGCAGGAGCCGGTTGAATACGAGGTCTGGCGATATTCGGTTGCGGCATATTCGGTGCCACTGCTGCCGTCGGCTGTTGTAACTGATTTGCGTTTGCTGCGTTGTTGGTAATGGTATTGCTGTCGATAATGTTCGCATTGACGTTTGTTTTACCATTATCAAACGAAATCAACGACGACAGGGGTGGTGTCGCCGAGAACGAAATTGACGGCGGTGTAGTTTCAGGTGTTGACGACGAGTCATAAGGCACGGCTGACGGGATAGTCAAACTCTGGTTTGAATTAAAACTCTTGAAACGTTCCAAAGCACTTTCATTGGAAATCGGCTGTGCGACAACCGGTGCCGGTATATTCGATACAACGGAGTCAGTGCGGATAGAAGTTCGGTGATACTCTTGATTCGGTACTGCGGTTGTTGGCACGGTTGCGGGTAAATTTACTGCCGGAGTTGCAGGCGGATTTGTGGGGGAATTTGTAGTGTAAGAAATCTTATTTACGTCCGCAAGAAACGGCGAAAAACCCGCGTCACTTGGGCGAATCGGGTTTATATGGGCAGTCGTGCTTGTAGCGTTATCCTGAACGGGCGGCGGCGCAACAGGCATCGGCGGCGATGGAGCGTCCACTGTCGGCACAGGTAAAACCGCTCTTTGAGGTAAATTCATCGCGACTCTTGAATCGGTTATACGCGGTAACGGTTTAACAACGGCGGTTTGCGTAGTTGGTAAAGCGAGCGGAGTAGAGTTACCGGATGAAAACGGCGAAGTATTCGACGAACTTTCCAGAAGGGGCTTGTCGGCGGGCATCACAAACGGTATCGCATCGTAAAGACTTGGAGCGGACGGAGCATCATTAGTTTCGTCAAGCGGAGTGACAGGTACCGGAACGTTGTCGTTAATTTCCTGTGTAGGGGCAACGGGTATTGGAGCAAACGGGACGGGTTCGTCGAAAGGTTTTACTTGTGATTGTGCTGGAATAAAAGCGGCAGGGGCAGCATCGTTGGCATAAACTGGCGCGCCGCCATCCTTAAAAACCGGCGGTGTATCAGACGAAGAAGCAGGAACGACCAAGTCATCGGTACTGGGTTTGCCAAAATCAATGGTACCGAACGCGGGCGAGACATCGCCGCCATCGTTACCGTTGGTCTTGATACCAAGGTCGTCAAGCAATTTTCTTTCATCGTCTGTAATAACATTGGCTGGACGCGGCGGAAAGAAAACACTTTTCACCCCAGCGACAACAAAAAACAGAATCACTACAAAAAACAGTGACTTAGTAAAAGTAATCTTGAACCTTTTCACAAACATCCTCCAAACAACAAGACAAGACAAAAACAGAATCACATCCCCAAAACACATCGTATTGTAACAATTATTTCGGTTTTAATGCTAGTCCAGATTATCATTTTTTTAAGAATTTTAACAAATTTTCCGGTTATACCTGATTTTGTTCATAACTCCCGTATCTCTTCCCCCTGTTAAACAGACGCACTAAAACATCTTTTTGAGTATTTCAACATCAACTTCAAACATCGTCCCGTGTCGGGATTTTGCCGGCATAGAAAGTTTATCCGTAATGTCTTCCCACGTTTTCAAGTCCTTTGAACGCACCGCCCCGAAATGCCCTTTGCTGTAAAGGTCGAAATAGACATACCACGTCCCGTAAATGTTCAAAGCAGAAGGTCCCTCCGCCCAGTTTGTCGGCGAAATGTTTCCTTGTACTTCAAAAGGTTCTGTCAGCGATGAACCGATGGCAAGCAAAATGTTTTTCTTCGCTTCGGGACGGAGCGTTTCGTCTTTATAGAACAAAAGATACCGGTTGGCGCTCTTCGCTAAAAAACCGTCAATCACATTATGACCCGGATTCCAAAAGAGTTTCGTTTCCGCAAATGTTTTGAAGTCCTTCGTCGTCGTGTAGTACAAACGGTGATTCAAATCGTCTTCGCTGGACTTTGCCGTTTCAGGAAATTTGTCGGGAATCGTGGAAGACCAGATAATGTAGAACAGTTCGCTCTTGTCATCGTAAAACAGTTCGGGTGCCCAGACGTTCCGCGTTGTTGGTTCGTGTTCCATCGCGGCGACCGATTTTGCTTCCGACCAGTTGA
>JAITST010000170.1 GCA_031287585.1 Planctomycetaceae bacterium
ACGATTACTCGCTTTCTGCTCTTCCGTCAACGGATGATTCCGAACCCCACGCTGAATAATCTGCGGGGCATAGCCCCGAAGCAACAACTCCTCTTCAATCCTTCTGCGCAAGTTTATGCTTGTTCGTTTCAAACGACTTCGGCACTTCACCATTCTTGATTTGCTCGTTCTCTTCTTTCGTGTTATGCTGACGCGGCACTTCAACGAATGTCCCATCAACAAGCGTCCCGCCTTGCGGCTTGATGCCTTTGGATTCAAGCATTTCGAGGAACTTGTCAAAGAGAACTTCGTCGAGATGAGCGTTCTTCATCTGTTCGGCACTGTGTTTATTCACGTGCCAAAAATCGTCTTCGCATCGGGAATGGTGTGATAAGGAGTGATACCGAGAAAGTCCTGAAAGGTTTTGCGGTCTCGGATGAAGAACTCGGTCATCTCATCGGAGAGATTGTATTGGGATTTCAGGACGATGATTTTGAACATTAGGACGACATCGAAGGGCGGTCGTCCGCCTTTGGGTTGTTCTTTTCGCAGGACGGAGAGGACGGGGCGAAACGCTTCCCAATCAATATTGCTGGAGAGTCGTTTCAGGAAACTGTTCAACTGGTAGAGTTTCTCCGTATTCGTTTCGGCGGAAATAAAGTTCGGCTGCATTGGAAACAAGAAAAGTTGGCGGTGTTCAAACGTAAAACAACGATATTTTATCAATTTTCAAAATTTGGTCAAGTTATTAGAGGTGCCCTTAATAAAACACATCTGATAGAATTAGGAAATACCAATTTTGAAGTGGCTACGGTATACCGCACCATATCAACAACAATGGAAAAAGCAATGAACCAACGGGTGCATGACGTACAAGAAAAAACGGAAGAAATACTAAATGATGTAATAACATTAACAGACAAAGTATATTACCTTGTAGTTTTTCTTGTCGAATGACATAAATAAAAAGCACCAAAGAGAGAACCACTGGTAAAAAGAACATTACCAGATTTTGGCACCTAAAAAAGGACAATACAATCAACAGACACCATGAAACGAACGGTGCCAGAAGGATTAAACTTTTTATCCAAATCATCTTATGTGTCATCGGCTAACCTCCTGCTCAAACCTTGTTGTGAGAAAATTCTGAACGACAGAATTACGGTCGATACTTTCTTCTTTAGTCCCACTCCAGTGATAAACCCCTAAACTACTTCGGTCAATATTATCATCAGAAGTAGGAATAGAACAACCGAAAACATCAGTTATTGCTCCGGTATCCGAATTGGTTTCATATTGATTTGTATGCCATTGTGTTCCGAGTGGTCTGCGATTTTCAGGATAATTATCTAACGAATATGAATTACTAACGGCATCGATATACGATGTGAACACCACATTATAGGGATTGTTAATAACCTGTGGCGGATACCAGTACAAATAACTGTCAGAAGTTCCGCCATCGTAGAACATCCGCCACGACAAATTGTAAGCACTACCACCGCCGTGACTGTAACCAATAATAGCAACATTAGCGATTCCTTGATTATTGATTGCATTGGCAACAACATCTAACGCATTACCCTCTCCCCATTCTGTACAATCAGGTGAAGCCATAGTAATTACGTCATACCCGTCATCGAAAACCCACACGTCGTATCCATTCTTTAACTCTTGGACAACCCAATCGTTTACCCCTAATGAACCTGCTGGTGTACCATCAGGGTTACCTGCTTGTTGTGTTTCCCCCACGAACGCTACGGTAACGCTATTAAACGGTCTAAACGTTATCTCTTCCGTGTAGAGTTCTTGTCCCGTTGCTGTCAATATCGCAACGAGTTCAAAAGTGACGGAGGCGTTTCCCGAAGAAATATACTCTGCGTAAACCGTTTTACTTGCAGCGATAACCGAGCCGCCATTCACCGTGTAAACCGGATTACCGCCTTTCAGCAAACTATTCCATAAACGAACGTCCGGTAACGTAGCAGACGTGCGTATTTTGTACTCGATTCCCGATACCGCAGAAACAGCAATATCCATTCTTACCAAATCGTTCTCTTGGGTCGTTGCCGTTCCCAATGACCAATCCGGCAAGGTGTTACCACTGTCAAAATCACTATTACGGCGAATTCCAACTGCATTTGCCTTCCACTTTGCTTCGGGAATTTCTATGGGAGCAATGTATTGTGTCTGCGGTGTATAAGGTGTTAAGCCGAAGTCGATACCGGCGATTTTTACCTTATCTGTAACAGTTGTGCCAGGCGTGCCTAATACCGGTTGCACTTTGAGGTCAACCGTTCCGGTAACGGCATTGTTCGCTTCAATGTAAACCGTTCTATTAAACGTGTTGTTATTTTCCGACAACGTTTTTAACCGTGTATTCTCTGTAATTCGTCCGCTCGCTTCGACCCCGCGGTGCAACCGGGAACCTTTTTCCGCCTGCGTCCACATAATCATATCCGTGGGGAATTCGGAAAACACATCAAAGGTATAAGAACTGCCGTCCCCTTTGACGAGCGAGTCAACCCACACATAGAGCAATACTTCGGCAAGGTCATTCTCGTATTCCACCGTTGTCGATGGTGCCGTTCCTGCCAATGCCGCCGGATTGTTCGCCGTGTTAAACGATGCCGGACGTTGTTCCTTATCCTTCACACCGTTTGCGTCGTCATCGTCATTGTTGACGCGAAGCACTTTACCTGCTACGCTCGTTCCATTTTTGATTGCCGAATCGTCGTCAGACGCATCAACAATTCCGTCGTTATTGCTGTCCGTTACAATCTTAACTATCGCCCCGTCTTTGATTTCGATACTGCCAATGGTGCCGATACCGAGAGCGTTTCCTGTTCCGGCTTTGTGCTCCCACGTTGCTTTGTCAAGAACAATGTTCACAAATTCACCCAAATCATCTTTCGGCGTTCCGGTGCCGAACGGATTGAACAGCGTGCCTTCGTCAAGCCAATCGAAGGGTGCATACAATCGAAGATTGACCTCTGTTTGTCCAGCCGCGATGGTCGCTGTGAAAAGCCCCGTCCCCGTATCATAGAAAACGTCGTTCCATCCACCTCCCGCGTTCTGATATTTCAGAACATAGTTATCCGCGCTGTATGCCTTGCCTTCAATCGCCGCAGCGAAGTCAACGTTAACTGCATACGACGTATTGCCAACAACACCGTCGGCAACTTCCCGTTTGATTTTGAATGTACCGTAATCCTGTTCAACGCCCGCTAACCGTTCTGTTGCAGTTGCAAGATTACTTCCGACACCGGTTTCCGTTTGGACAAGTGATACCTTCCAATTATCTTTCTGGAATTCATCATTAACTTCCCACTCTTCAAACGCGGCGTTGTAAATCGCGACCTCGTAAATTTCGCCGTTGAATGCTTGCGGAGCGGCATTTTCGCCGTTTCTGCCGACATACCATTTCGGAGAGAGTGTGGTGAAATCCTTGATATTTTCTGCCCAAATGCTGGAGACGTGGTCTGTGTGAGTGGTAGTACTGTTAGCGTATAAATCCATCGTGCCGTTGTTGAATACGCCAAAAACGGAGTATGTCTGTCCGGCGGTAACCGACAACGAAGCGTATTCATAGCCGAAGTCGCTGATGGAATCCCACGTTCCGAATTGGAGCACTCCATCCGTGATTCTCAAATAGAGTTCGTCGCCTTGGTTGGAGTCGCAGTCGTGCGCCAAAAGATACTGCGAACCGCTTAAATCCGAAGCAGTAGTGAATCTTGCATAAAAAGTAATCTGGTCTGAATTGTCTAACGTTGTTAAATTGACAGCGCTGATATAAGCGGGAGCATCGGCGGCAGCCGAGGTGGTGAGTGCATAAGGCGTTGTAGGAACGTCGGCGCAGTGGTAGATGGGAGAAACAGAGAGAAGTTCCCGACTTTCAAGGGATTCGAGACCAAGTTTGCGATTTCCGTTTAGCCGAGCGGCACCGCCGCCGTTTTGTTTACCAACGAAAAGATTTTTAATGAAGGTAAACATCTGTTTTCGGGGGAAAAAACGGCTAAACTAAAACTACAGTGGTATGTTATAACACATAAAAAAAATTAAGCAAGACCCCACCACCGGTTGAAAATAATTTATGCACCCCTTATGCACTTATGCACCCATTGCGAACGGAAAAACGGCGTTTGCCGTATTTGTTGACCGCTTGCAATTTGTTGCTCATTATTTATAATTTACAAATCATCATTCATAATTCACTATGCTCATTGGTCCTGTTTTTTCACGTGAAGTTGCTGCTGTTCCGCGGCGGGATGCAAATTATTTCCTCCGCAGCGTTTACGCCGGCGTTTTTCTCCTGTTGACGGCAACGGCGTGGCTCGTCGTCAGCGGAACGCAACTCATCACCGACACCGGCGATTTTGCCCGCTTTGGTTCGATGCTCTTTCAGTTCCTCGCTCCGGTGCAACTCGTTCTCTCCGTCTTCCTCGCCGCCACGCTCTCCGCCGCTGCCGTCGGTCAGGAAAAAGAACGAAAAACGCTGCTCCTGCTTCTCCTGACCCGAATGAGCAACAGCGAACTCGTCCTCGGAAAACTCCTCGCCAGTTTGCTGAACATTATCCTAATGCTTGCCGTGTCGCTGCCCGTCTTTATGACG
>JAITST010000086.1 GCA_031287585.1 Planctomycetaceae bacterium
CGGGTACACTTGTGGACGTGACATTTGATGTTAGTAAGTGAATCTATTGAAAGCAAAGGCAGAAGTGGAGACGCTCTATGCAGCGTCTCTACGATTATAATGTGTAATAAAATTTAACCTAAACTTTTGCAAAACCCAAATTGATATTGTTTCCACTTTCAGCCGTGTGTCGCAGACACGATTTCACCCTTTACAAAAATTTTGAGGAACTATGATGAAACGTAATTTCACCACTGTTGTACTTGGTATGTTTGTTGTAACGTTTTTCGTCAGTATTTCTGTTGCTGATGAAACGTTGAAATTGAAATTTCAAGCCGTGCCGTTCACCGACGTTCACTTCGACGACGCTTTTTGGTCGCCGCGACTCAAAACGAATCGGGAAATCTCGATTCCGCACAACTACAAATGGTGCGAAGACACTGGTCGCTTCTCGAACTTTGACAACGCCGCCAAATTTCTCAAAGGGGAAACGCACGGCGATTTCAAAGGCATCTACTTCAACGACTCCGATGTTTATAAAGTCCTCGAAGGTACGGCGTATTCCCTTGCCGACCATCCTGACCCGGAATTGGAAAAAATCGCCGACGACGTTATCGCCAAAATTGCTGCCGCCCAACAGCCGAACGGTTATTTGAATTCCTACTACACACTCAAAGAACAGGACAATAAGTGGACAAACTTCGACAAGTGCGAACTCTATTGTGCCGGACATTTGATTGAAGCCGCCGTTGCCTACAAGCGGGCAACCGGTAAAGACACGCTGTTAAATGTTACCGAAAAATTCGTTGACCATATTATTGACGTTTTTATGACGAACAAAACAGCGAAATTCGGCGTTCCCGGTCACGAAGAAATCGAACTCGCTTTGGTGAAACTTTATCAACTGACCGGAAAAGAAAAATATCTCAACTTGTCGAAGCACTTTATTGATGCTCGCGGTTACAAAACGTTAAGACCGAACAAGCCCAACGATTTGTATTACCAAGACAACAAACCGGTTCGGGAACTTGACGAAATCGACGGACACGCTGTCCGTGCCGTCTATTACTTCTCCGGCGCAACGGACATTGCCGCTTACACCGGCGAGAAAAAATTGCTCGATGCCCTTGGCCAGCTTTGGGATAATACCGTCAACAAGAAAATGTACATCACCGGCGGTATCGGGGCGAGACACGAAGGCGAAGCGTTCGGCAATGCGTATGAACTTCCGAACCGGACTGCCTACTGCGAAACCTGCGCCGCTATCGGCTTGGTTCTTTGGGCGCAGCGGATGAACCTGCTGCACGGCGACGCGAAGTACGCCGATGTCGTCGAGCGGGCGATTTACAACGGTGTGCTGTCCGGTATCGGCATAGACGGCAAGAGTTTCTTCTATGTCAATCCGCTCGAAAGCACCGGCAATCATCATCGCCAACCGTTTTTCGATTGTGCCTGCTGCCCGACCAATGTTGTCCGTTTCGTGCCGTCGCTGCCGGGGTATGTTTACGCAACCGAGGGGGACACGATTATTATCAATCAATTTGTTACAGGAAAGGCAACGATTCAACTTCCTGATGGTGAAGTAACAATTTCACAAGAAACGAATTATCCTTGGGACGGTAACTACGAAATTCTCCTAACCCCAAAACGTAAAGCCGGTTCAATAGCGGAAAAATATAAATACAGAGTTCGACGGGGAACGTCGTATGATATGAATGAAGCCTCTTGGAACGTTCCACACCGATATAAAAATACGGTAAAACTGGACACAAAACGGATAGTCGCTCATCCGCAGGTCGTTGCCGATAACGGACGTGTTGCGATTCAGCGGGGACCTCTCGTGTATTGCTTTGAACAAGTCGATAACGAAGTTCCCGTAGAACGAATCCGGTTGGCGCGTGAACCGCAATTTACGGAGGAGTTCCGCAAAGACCTGCTCGGCGGTGTTGTTGTTATCAAATGCAAAAACGCCGACGGCAAGGAATTGACGGCTGTTCCGTATTACGCTTGGGATCACCGCAAGCCGGGAGCGATGGCGGTTTGGGTGCGTCAGGACAGACTTTCTAAAAAGAATCCGCCGGTTACCAACGGAAAACTTTACGCCGAATTAAAAGATAAAATGCTTTTGAGTGCCGATGATGTTAAGCCGGAAATTACGGCATCGTTTTATTCCAAAAATGCCGATGATACGCCGGAGGCGGCGATTGACGGTATTGAACCGAAAAACTCCATCGACCTTGGTATTCCGCGTCAAACGTTTTGGAATGGAAGTTTTATATCGCCAACCGACACTTTTGTTCACAGATAGTCAAGGTTAGGTAAGGATAGGATAGGGTGTATAAAAATTGGTGGGGGATCCATTGTAAATAGGTTTTTCACCACGAAAGCACGAAGAATACAGTTATTTTAGATTTGTGATTTGATTTTACAAAATCTAAACTGTACTTTCCAAAAATTCACGATGGTAAATATGAGTAAAATACGGCATTATGATGTTGTCGCGTGCAAGTCTTATTTGGAAAAACGTAAGGCATATAACCTGCCTACTAAGTTTTTAGTGAAACAAAAAACCTTATTTTTACTAAAGAACACCTCAGTAGCAAATGTTGCCCGTAAAAATAACCTCATTACCTTATTTAGAATTAGAGCGAGTAACAATGAGGTAATGAGGTTATGTTTGG
>JAITST010000308.1 GCA_031287585.1 Planctomycetaceae bacterium
CCGACACAAGTTTCAATTTAAGTTCAACATTACGTAAAACAGAACGTTCACAATCATTTTGAGGTTCAACTTCGCGCAACCGTTTAACTTGCTTTTTAATAAAGGAATCATCAGAAGAAAATCCGGCATCAAGCAAACCCAAAATCACCATTCCGCGAGTTTCAATCCCGCACCGCCCACTCAATTCCAACCCGCTCAAATAAACAACAGCGCGAGACACCAAACGCTGCGAAATATCAGACCGTTGCGGTAATTGCGGTTGTGATTGCGACAGTGATTGAGGTTGCCGCGTCCGTTCTCCAACAGCAAAATCCACCGTCACCGCTTGAACAACACAAGCGGACAGTGCAATAATGAGTGTAAGAGTATAACGCAACATTGGAATAAGAAAAAAGAGTGAACAAACAACACCAGCAAAAAAACAACTTATGAACAATTGTATAGTAACTAAAACTTTTGTCAATAGCCCCAAATGGGAGTGTAAGAATTAGTGGGGAATCTCTGACAACTCTTTTTTAACGCGGAGGATTATTTTTTTGTAACTTATTCTATTATAAATCATTACAAAAGATTTTCAAAATAAAATCTCTGCGTTTCTCTGCGAACTCTGCGGTTAAAATTGTGGTTTTTAGAAATGCCCAACAATTCTTCAACGTTTCCCAAGCCATAAAACCGCGCGATACAACAGCGTGTCAAAATCGGGCGTGATGGATTTGACATCGTGACCGAGCGTCGTGTGGAACACTTTGCCTTTGCCGTATTGGAGCGTGAATGCCATCGGATAACGTTTGCCGTCCACTTTCGATGTGGACTCGGCTAAAACGTGAATCGGCACTTCGCTTGCTTTCAGGCAAGTATAAAGTTCGTCCGGCGTTTCAAAGTCAGACAAGTCTTTGGTAATCGGATGCTCTTTATCGGTGTAGTTCACCGTGAACTTGCCGTAAGGGTCGTGTCCGCGAAGTTTCGGATTCCATACACGTCCGGCGAGTTTTTCGTACTCCGCCCAGTCCTCAAACGCACCGCAAGTAAAATGAAGCAGCGCCAACCCGCCTCCGTTTTCCACAAACGCGGCAAGATTCTTCTTTGCCGCAGCGTCACGTTTGAGCGGCGAATAGTTTTTGAAGTAACAAACCAACACATCGTAATCGAATATCACGTCCGCAGCGAGAATTTCGAGGTCGTCCGTCAAGCGGCAATCAATGTCTTTGTTAAGATTCAGATTGTTCCGAATGAGCGGACAAACATCACGCCAAAGATGCCCCGGATAGTCCTCGCCCGTTACAAGAAGCACGCGGAGTTTCTTCGGCGGCGCTGCTTCCTGCGCAAAAACCGGCGCGGCAAATACGCAAACACAAATGAGAAGCAAAAAGTTTTTCATCGTCCTTCCTCCGAAATGTTAAGTTCTTTGAGTGTTTTGCGAATCCAGCCGAGCGAACGTTCGATGAGTGCGCCGCCTTGTCCTTCGCATTCCATACTGATCGGTCCGTTGAAGCCCGCTTTGTGCAAGATGGCTAACGTTTGTCTGATGTTATCCGCGTTCACGCCGTCGCCGATTGCGGAGTGGCTCATTGCAATTCCGGTATCGTTGCCGCGGCACTTTTCCGCGAGTTCTTTGGAAACATCTTTGACGTGAACGTGCGAAACTTTCTTTGCGAACCGGTTCGCAAAATCGACGGGATTTCCGCCCGCGATGAACGAATTGCCCGTATCGAGATTCAAACGAAGCCGCGTACTGTCAACGAAGTCAAGCATTTCACCGAGCCGGTCGATGTTGTTTGTGAAGTAGCCGTGAATCTCAATCGTGATGTCGATCTCGTACAGTTCCGCCGCTTCGACAATTCGTTGATACGCTCTTTTCATCAACGCCATCGCGTCGCGGTCGTCAAGTCCTTCCGGTTTTTCGAGACCGTCTGTCGTACAGACTCGCGGGCAGTCCGCCAGTTTTGCGAACCGCAGCGCGTTCAAAACATACGGAACACCGTAAAAAAGCCCGTCCATTCCAGAGAGCGGAAACGCCGCGTCGATTTGCGACAATCGAACGCCGTATCGTTCCATCGTGCGGCGAACCCGAAGCGGGTCATCGACAACAGAAAGATGCGGCAGATAACCGAGTCCGTGCATCCAACTGGTTCCGTCAATCAAACCACATTCGATGTGGTGAAGGTTGTTTTTCTGCGCCCATTCAAGACATTTTTCAAATGTCCAGAACGCGGAACAAAAAGCGTCTGTGTGAAAACTGATTTGCATCGTTTTAATGAGGGGTTAAAGGTTATTGGTTAGTAAGACATTGAATTGAGGCAACTTCTAAAAACTCCACTATTCCGTTCAGTAAGTCTCTAATTTTACTGGGTTTGTTGTTTTGAGTCAAGGTTTTTTGGAAGATGCCTTGATTTTTTCTCGCAAACTTTCCGTTTGAGCCGGTGTCGGTTTATCGGGAGTGTCGAGATTTTTTTGTAACTCCTCGAAACTCGGCGGCGGTGTTACAAAACCGGATTCGGGAATTTCGACTCCGGCAGTCCAAACAATGGCGTTGAGCAACAGTTTGCGAAAATCGGGATGCGCAAAGTTCCCACTTTTGCAACTTGTCCGCGACGATATGAAGCAGCGACCGCTTGTGAAGCGACGAATGTGTACCGAGTACAACGCCAAACATCAATTCCATCGTCGTTGAAAACAACAATGTTCGTTG
>JAITST010000321.1 GCA_031287585.1 Planctomycetaceae bacterium
AACTTTACGGTTTAACGGACGAGGAAATTAAGATAGTGGAAGGAGAATGAGCGGAACACAGCTAATTACCGTGAGCGTTCGACCATCGTTCCGCCGGTAATCGCAGGTGTTGGGGTAGGTAACAAACCGCCGCATCCTGAACAAACTAGTACAGAGTCTATCCATTGAATGCGGACATCAAGATTGTCAGGAAACTTTTTGAGAAGTATTTCCAGAAAAATCATCACTTTTTGTTTTTCCACTCATAACCTGATTGGCTATAATAAATAAATAAATAAATAAATGTAACCGTTCACGAATAGATTTTTCACCACGAAGAATACAGTTATTTTAGATTTGATTTTACAAAATCTAAAATCATAAATCTAAAATTCTTTTTCTCCCTTCGTGACATCATGTATTACTGGTTAATTATTGAAATGTTCGTGAACGGTTACAAATAAACTTTGCTTACCTTTACGTTATCGCCTTCGCCGGACAGACGTTTTTACACATCTCACACCCCGCACACAGGTATTGATTTATCGTTATTTGGTTACCCGCTTTTTCCAGTCCGGGGCAACCTAGTTTTAGGCAGGCGTTACACTTTTTGCATATCGCCTCGTCAACTTTTAGCGGCGGTCCTAGCGGTTTTCTCAAATGTAACGGGCATGGGGCTTTCGATACTATCAGCCACGCTTCGTTTGAATCTATCGCTTCTTTCAATGTTGCTACCGCATTTTTTATGTCTCGCGGCTCGATTGTTCGGATGTTTTTTATTCCGCACGCCTTCCCGATTTCTTCTATCGACGCTTCGTTTGTCGTATCACCCATTAACGTTTTACCGCTGCCGGGGTTGTCCTGATGACCTGTCATTGCTGTAATTCTGTTGTCAACAACTATAATCGTCGAGCCACCTTTGTTGTACGCAATGTCCAGCAAACCCGTCATACCGGAATGAAAAAACGTTGAGTCACCGACCATACCGACAACCTTCTTCGTGTTGTTCACCTTGTCGATACCGTGAGCGAGCGAGATTCCGCCGCCCATACAGAGAATCGTATCCATTCGGCTAAGCGGCGGCATTACACCCAAACTGTAACAACCGATGTCACCCGTTACCACAACATCAAAACGTCCGAGTGCGTGGAATACGCCGCGATGCGGACAGCCCGGACAGAGTACCGGCGGACGCGCGGGAAGTTGCGGTAACGCGGTTTTGAGCGGCTGCTTTTTCGGTGTAGTTTGAACTGTCAATGATGATAAAGATACCGATTGTTTGTTCGCGGTATTATTCTCAATATCGTTTGCAATCGCGGTCACGAGTGCGTCCGGTGAGAGTTCGCCGTAGAGTGAGAACAACGGTTTCCCGCGGCAAACGATGCCGAGCGATTTAACGTAACCTTCGATGAAGTCGTCGCCTTCTTCGATTACGAGTACGTTTTCAATTTCGGCGGCGAACTTGCGGATTAACGCTTCGGGGAACGGATAAACCCAACCGAGTTTTAACACAGACACGTTTGGAAAAGTTTCGCGGACGTATTGATACGACACACCGCACGTGATTACACCAAACTTTTTATCCGCCCATTCGATTGTGTTCACAGGCGATTGCGACGCGGCGGCTTGCAGTTTGCCGAGCCGTTCTTCGACGCGGACACGCATTTGCCTCGCCCACATCGGAATCGGTACGAATCGCGGCGGTTCTTTTACAAAGTCCGCTTTCTTCGCGGGCACGCGGTCGTTCGTAGTGACTAAACCGCGTGAGTGACTGACACGTGTTGTACTGCGAACGATAACCGGCGTGTTGAATTGTTCGGACACCTCGTATGCAAGTTTAACAAACTCTTTCGCGTCGTTCGAGTCGCTAGGGTCGAAGATTGGTATCTTTGCGAAACGAGCATACTGACGTGTATCTTGTTCATTCTGCGACGAGTGCATTCCCGGGTCGTCGGCGACAATCGCGACGAATCCGCCAACGGCACCGATATAGGCGAGTGTCATTAAGGGGTCGGCGGCGACATTGAGACCGACGTGTTTCATCGTAGTGAGAGTACGAACGCCAGTGAACGACGCACCAGCCGCCGCCTCGAACGCGACTTTTTCGTTTGGCGACCACTCGCAATAGATGTCATCTTTATAGTGTGCGGCAACGTTTTCCAAAATTTCGGTTGACGGCGTTCCGGGATAACCGGCGGCGAAAGCAACGCCCGCCTCCCACGCTCCACGCGCAAATGCCTCATTGCCGGATAGAAGTTGTTTGGTCATTTTTTTAGTTTGGTTGATGATTTATGATGGACAGAATCCAATAACAATTTGGATTACAGTTATACCGTAACAGACGTTTGTTGTCCATACCACCCGAAAATTTTTATGCTACGTTATCAACATTCGGCAGAGAGACAATGTTTTGCGTCTCTACGTTCGATGGACTACAATTTGTGATACAACTGTGATATGATAGATGAGTTGTCAGTCAGAATACTAATAAAAAAACTTCACCATACTTACAACCAAGTACAGATGTCCGTTTACTTTATCACAGGAATTGATACCGATGCCGGTAAAACATTTGCAACCGGTTTGGCGGCTCGGTATCTTTTGCGGTGTGGAAAGAAAGTTATCACGCAAAAGTTGGTGCAGACTGGTCATGATACAAATCTCTCCGGCGACATTCTGATTCATCGGCAACTTATGCAGTGCGAAACGTTTGCCGAAGATATTGACGGCACAACGTCGCCGTATCGTTTCACATTTCCCGCGTCGCCGGAACTCGCGGCAAAGTTGGAAGGGCAAACGCTTGACCCCTCAAACATCGCCGCCGCAACGGAACGCTTGCTAACTCGGTTCGATACTGTACTGCTCGAAGGAACCGGCGGATTTTGTGTACCGCTGACACCAAGTATGTTGGTTGCCGATTACGTTGCAATTAAAAAATATCCGGTGATACTTGTCACGTCGGGGAAACTTGGCAGTATCAATCACACCGTTCTAACTCTCGAAGCAATCCACCACCGTAAAATCCCGCTTGCCGGAATCGTGTTCAACGATTATCCGCAGACAGATGAAACGATACGGCAAGACTCGTTCGACCTGTTCCAACGGCATTGTAAAAAAATAGTCACTCTGCCGCACGTTGACCTCAATGCTATTCCAAACGTCGATTTTTCGGCGGTGTTTTATTAAACTCATGATTTCTGTTGACAACCCACTAAGTCACTGCTAGAATAATTTTGTAGTGGAAAATTGCCTCGAACGGTGATGTTTGTCTCCATTAATGTTTTTTTCACACAACGGCGTAAGAAGGACGATTGGTAATCGCCTCCCATTAGTGGAATGTATAGCAAAATTAATCTCTTTTAACAGATAAATAAAATGATACCCACAGAACAAACATCATTACTGGACGAAATCTCAAAGGGAAAAAACTCGATTGCGTTTGCCGAGTTGAAAAAACTCTTGAAGCCGCATTTGAAACAACTCGGTCTGGCTGCAAAACCGAAAGATGCCGATATACTCGCCGCTATTCAACCATTATTTGGTTCGGATTACGCAGTTGTCAAAAGAGGAACAGAAAATACACCAAAGTTTTTTCTCATTCGGAAGTTGTCGCAAGAAGCAAAGGAAACATTGGTACAAGAAAGCATCTTGAAAGAAGTTGCCAAGTCGAAGACCGATTCTTATTTCCCTGCGAAAACGTTCGGCAATGATTTGCCGATGAGCCAAGACGACATTGTTTCAATTCTTGACGGTTTCATTAAGTCCAACGGAAACGAATGCCTGCAAGTTGTTCTAAAAAACAAAAAGAACGTTTTTGTCCGGCGATTATCTCAAAGCGAAAAAGAAGCGTTAGTGTTGGAAAGTATCAGAAAAAAGACCAAACCGACGATTGGTTTCTCACCGACAAAGACATTTATCAGCGAATTTCCAGCGATAGTTCCCGAAGAAGTGATTGCGATTTTTAACCGATTCCTTCAAGCGGGGCGGCTTATGGTGTCGGTTGACAAGGCGTTTAAGTTTGTGGTACAACTAGCAGAAAATTCCGGTTCGATGATTTCGGCGATAACTTCGCCGTCCAAGAGTGATAGAGAACTTTTTCGAGCGGCGTTCGATAAACTGAATCGGAGACGAACTTTTGTGCGGATATGTGACCTTCGCAAGGAACTGATTTGGTCGAAAGAACGTTTTGATACGGTCTTAACTGACCTTCGTTATTCCAACAAAATTCAACTTCATCCGGGCAGTCCTTCCGACTTAACAACGGACGAAATAGCAGATTCTTATATTGATGATGAGAAAAGATTTTACATAACCGTGACATGGATACAATGAATATAATGACACAACAAGTTGTGGACTCAATGAAACAGCGGCAACCGTTTTCAAGCGGTATGGCTTATGACCCTTGGGCATCATCGTCATCACAGCAGGTTCAACTCGATGTCGCCGATATTAACAAAACGTCATACGAAAAAATCTGTTCGCTGATTGCTCAAAAAGTCGAGCAACCTCAAGTTCCGCTTGCTGGTTTGATTCTCGGCGAAGCCGGTAGTGGGAAAACTCATTTTCTACGCCGTATCCTGCAATACATCGACAAAACGGACGCTCTCGAATTTTTCTGTGTGCTTAAACCGTTGTTCGATCCGAATCTACCGTTGCAGCATCTTTTGCAAGCGATTGGACACGATTTGGCATATTCCAAACCGGATACACCTGAACATAGTCAGTTGGATTATTTTGTCGCCAAAATTTTTATTGATTGTGTGGTTGACGAACTCGAAAAAACGTCTCATAAACTTTCCGAAGATGACCGAACAAGGAACTCAAAATTTCTGGAAAAGTGTGAGGAAAATCCGTATCACGTTTTTACGACAAAAAAATATCTGAAACGGATTCAGAATACAGCTGTCGAGTATCTTTTACATTTGCATCCCGACTTTGACAAGACCTTTTTGAAAGTGCTGCTGCAATACTGCGAAGACAACAAACGTGATATTGTACGCGAGTGGCTCCGGGGCAATTCGTTGAATGAAAGCGATTGCCGTCTGTTGGATATTCCGTTTCAGGAAGATGTTTCGCTTGCCGCGGTTCAAACTCGATTAACAACATTTTACCGTCTCTTTGAACGTTATCATTTCACGCTTGTCCTTTGTTTTGACCAACTTGACGACCTTTACGGAGTGGAAGAGATTCGTTCTTTCGGAAAAATGATTAACTTTGTCGTCAATCAAACAACAGCAATTGTTCCGCTGGTTTTTGTTCGTGGTGATAATTGGGACACCCGCTTTCGTGCTCTGCTTGATCCAGCGACGGTTCAACGTCTTGAATCATTGCAAACGGTTCTACAAGGTTGTTTTTTTGAACAAGCACAGCGGTTAATTTGTCGGCGTATTGAACAGTCTTTCAAAGATTCTCCCGAATTGGAAAGTATCAAGAAAGCGGTGATCGCTAAATTTCCTAAACAGGGAGTATTTTCGCCGCGTGAAGTCATTCAAAAGGCACAGCGTATTTGGGAAGAACTCGCAACAGGAAAAAATGATACTGTCAATCCGGTTGCCGATAAAAGTATTGCAACGGAATATCAAAGAACGTGCGAAGAAATTGATAAGGATTTCAACACACTTTGGTTACCGGACGATGGGTCAGTTTATCTGAAAACGGCGGCTCAATGGTATCTGCAAAGTCGTGGTC
>JAITST010000428.1 GCA_031287585.1 Planctomycetaceae bacterium
ATCAACTTCCAGCATTAACGTTCAGTAAGGAATCTCTAAAAACTCTTTTTTAACGCGGAGGACGCAAAGAATCGCGAAGGAGTATTTTTTTGTAATTTATTCTATTATAAATCATTACAAAAGATTTTCAAGATAAAACCTCTGCGTTTCTCTGCGGTTAATAATAAATGCTCTATAAAAACACTACCCTTACCTATCCTTAACTACCTGTGAAAAACGACTTTGCAATCGGTGTGGTTGTAGAATGTCAAACATTGTGATACAATGTATTCGTAATACTCGTAATACGATGTTTCCTATTATTTATGAACAATCTATATCTTGGACTCGACATCGGTTCCACTACTGTCAAAATCGTTATCATTGACAACGACCGCCGTCTTCTCACCGCCGAATATCAACGCCATTATGCCGAGGTCTTCAAGGCAATGGGCGAACTCGTCCAACGGACTCTCGAAAAATATCCCGACCGGCAATTTACCGTTGCCGTTACAGGTTCGGCAGGAATCGGAATTGCCGAAAAATTAAATCTGCCGTTTGTACAAGAAGTTATCTGCTCTGTCGAAGCCGTCAAAACATTTATTCCGCAAACGAACACGGTGATTGAACTCGGCGGTGAAGATGCAAAAATAATTTTCTTTGACAACAGTATTGACTTGCGGATGAACGAGACCTGTGCCGGCGGAACAGGAGCATTTATCGACCAGATTGCCGCCGCATTGAAGACAGATGCGTCCGGCATAAACGAACTTGCGTCCCGGAACGAAAAGATTTATCCTCTCGCAGCAAGATGCGGCGTTTTCACAAAGTCCGATGTAACAATGCTGCTGAACGAAGGGGCAAAAAAAGAAGACATATCGGCAAGCGTTTTGTAGGCAATAGTCGAACAATGTATCGGCGGTCTCGCTTGCGGTCATAAAATTGGGAGCAATGTTGCGTTATAATTCTCAACGAAGCGTGTTCATCGGGCTGCGGTTCGTTTGTAGAAACGTTTGCTAATTCTCTCGGCTATACTGCGGCGGACTTTGCAAAGGAAGGATTGTTTGCCAAAGAGCCGATTGATTTAGGAACCCGATGCACTGTGTTTATGAATTCCAAAGTGAAACAAGCACAGAAAGAAAATGCGACCGTTGCGGATATTTCGGCAGGCATCGCTTACTCTGTTGCCAAGAACGCTTTATACAAAGTATTGAAAATATCAGACGCTTCGGAACTCGGTAATGCCGTTATCGTGCAGGGCGGAACATTTAATAATCCGGCGGTGCTTCGGGCTTTCGAGTTGTTAATCAGCCGCAATGTCTACCGCACAAACATCTCCGGCATTATGGGGGCTTTCGGTGCGGCATTGATTGCCAAAGATAAAACTTATCTTAACGAATCGTCAACGCTTTTGCTCGGCGAAGGATTGAAAAACTTCGCAATGACGACAACGCAAGCCCGATGTAACCGCTGTAATAACAAGTGTCCGCTGTCGGTGCATCGTTTTACCGGCAGCGGCGTAAAATCGAAATCGTTTATTTCCGGCAACCGCTGTGATAGAGGTCTCGGCAAAGAAAATACCGGCAATCAGATAAATCTTTTCCGGGAACAATATATGAGAATTTTCGATTTTTACGAACCGCTCAACGCTCATCACGGACCGCTCGGCGACATCGGTTTGCCGAGAGTGTTAAATATGTTTGAGATATTTCCCTTTTTTGTTACGCTGTTTCAAGAGTCGGGTTTTCGTGTTGTGTTGTCCGACCCGTCAAGCAAACAGTATTACAACAAAGGCATTAACAGTATCACCTCGCAAACGCTGTGCTATCCTGCCAAAATGGTTCACGGACATATTGCCAATTTGATTGATAAGGGGGTGAAACGCATTTTTTATCCTGCGATGCCGTTTGAACATAAAGAGTTTGACGAGTCGCTTTATTCTCACAACTGTCCTGTTGTCAGTTCGTATCCCGAAGTTATCCGGCTGAACGTTGACGAATTGAAAGAGCAGAACGTTGATTTTATTCAGCCGTTTATTCCCGGCGATGACGCGGTGAAACTTGCCAAGTTGGTTTACGAGGACTTGAAAAAATACGGCGTTGATGATTTCTCAAACTTGCGGCGGCTGCCGGTCAACGAATTACGCAACCTTCGTAAAAATTGCTGCGCAGAAGGCGGGCTTTCCTAATGTTCCGGTAATTCCGTTCAACGTTAATATCACTCACAGCAAAACGGAAGGCATTTATCTGCCGCTGCGGGCATTGAATAAACTTTTTGTTGCGTTCCTTTACGGCGACTTGCTTCTGCAACTTGCAAACCGATGCCGTCCTTATGAAATCGAGACGATGGCAACCGATAATCTCGTGCAGCAATGGGTCGAGAAACTGCAAATCGGAATTCATGGAACACGTTACAATAACATTTTCAAGACCGCTGAAGAAATTGTTGATTCGTTTGAAAAACTCGAATTGCACGATATAAAGAAACCCAAGGTCGGCATTGTCGGCGAAATCCTTGTGAAATATCATCCCGGCGCAAACAATAATCTTGTTACGCTCATCGAAAGAGAGGGCGGTGAGGCGGTTGTTCCAAACATTATGGATTTCATTTTGTATTGTTTGACTTCGGATGAATACCGCAAACGTTTTTCCAATGTGCCTTTCTTACCGGCGGCGGTCAGCAAACTCGGTGTTTGGTATATTGAGCGGCAGCGGGATAAAGTCCGCAAAGTATTGGCGAAGAGTAATCGTTTCCGTACTTACGGCAACATTTATCATTTGGCGGAGAAGGCGAAAAAGTTTGTTTCGGTTTGCAATCAAACCGGCGAGGGCTGGTTATTGACAGGCGAAATGGTGGAGTTATTGGAAGAGGAAACGCCGAATATAATTTGCGTTCAGCCGTTTGGCTGTTTACCGAATCACATTACCGGCAAGGGCGTGATGAAGGAGTTGCGTAAATGTTATGCCGGAGCGAACATTACGGCATTGGACTTCGACCCCGGTTCGACGGAGGTGAATCAGTTGAATCGGATTAAGTTGTTGCTGGCAGCAGCGGGAAAGGGGTAGTTTTTCAGCAAGGTGATCCCGGCAATGGCGGCACTGCGGAAGACGGCGGACGTGTAACATTGCCGAGAGGGAACTCAGCGACGATTGCTCCGCGTCCATTTATGCAACCAGCGTCCTCGTCAATTAAGGTTTTTAGAAATGCCTGGTATCAATGTTTTTCGTTATACAAATTAAGCGGGATAATGACGAAAAAGGAAAGTACGATGACGAGTAAAACCCAAAACATTGCCGTATTCATTTCATCGCTTTGTACGGCACTCCATA
>JAITST010000434.1 GCA_031287585.1 Planctomycetaceae bacterium
TCGAGAAAAGTTTGGTGTGATTTTGTTCACGACGTTTCGTGAACTTTGATGTTAAGTATTTTACATTAAAACCAAAGCAATGTCAAGAACACGCCAATTGCAAAGTAAAAAAATCTCAATAATCTTCGAACGTTTTCGTTTTTCGCGCGTACAACATTCTGTATATTTTTTTTGATTCATGTAGGCAACTTCTAAAAACTCTGCCCTCTCGTTCAGTAAGTTCCTAATTTTACGTAGTTTGCTGTTTTTGAGCCGGTCGTTTTTTAGAAAATGTCTTTATTAAATTGTCGTTGAACACAAAATTTTGCAATCATCCGCCGCCTCTTGATATTATTCCCGCATACAGTATAATTTATACGGTGAACTTTTTTACACTCCCACATTTTAATCAATCATACAATACTATACAACTATGCCTACCTATGAATATCGTTGTTCTAACTGCGGACATCAGTTAGAGGAGTTTCAATACATTAGTGACGAGCCGCTAACCAAATGTCCGGCGTGCAAGAAGAATAGGTTGAAACGTCTCATAAGCGGCGGTGGTGCCGTCGTGTTTAAGGGTAGCGGTTTTTATCAGACCGATTATCGCAGCGAGTCTTACAAAAAGGCGGCTGGTTCCGATAAGCCAGTTGCACTCGCCGCGGCATCAACAACTTCAACATCGTCAACTTCGTCGCCTGCAACAACAGCAACGAAATCGAAACCGGAACCGAAATAGGAAACGCGAAGTATCGCGTCTCTACCACAATCACAGGAAATTACATAATGTCAAAAGTTGCATTTATCACTGGTATCACAGGTCAGGACGGGGCTTATCTTGCTCGTTTGTTGTTGAGCAAAGGTTATAACGTTCACGGTTTGAAACGCCGCAGTTCGCAATTTAACACTCACCGCGTTGACGACCTTTACCGCGACCCGCACGAGAGCGGCGTGAAATTTTCGCTCCACTACGGCGATTTGACCGACGCAACGAATGTGATACGCTTGTTGCAGTCAATCAGACCGGACGAGGTTTACAATCTTGGGGCGATGTCGCACGTGCAGGTTTCCTTTGAGATGCCGGAGTACGCGGCGGACGCGGACGGTATCGGGACGTTGCGGTTGCTCGAAGCGATTCGGATTCTTGGTATGGAGAAGACGTGCCGGTTTTATCAGGCATCGACATCGGAACTTTTCGGGAAGGTGCAGGAGATTCCGCAGTCGGAGAAAACGCCGTTCTACCCGCGCAGTCCGTATGCGGTCGCGAAATTGTATGCGTATTGGATAACGGTAAACTACCGCGAGGCGTACAATATGTATGCGTGCAACGGGATATTGTTCAATCACGAAAGCCCCTTGCGCGGCGAAACGTTTGTCACACGAAAGATTACGCGGGCGGTCGCGCGAATCAAACTCGGACTGTCGGAAAAACTTTACATGGGCAATATCGACGCGAAACGAGATTGGGGACACGCGGCGGATTATGTTGACGGGATGTGGCGGATGTTACAGCAGGACGCGCCGGACGATTACGTGTTGGCAACGGGCGTAACGAATACGGTACGGAAATTTATAGAGTTGGCGTTCAAGGAAGTTGACATAGATATTGAGTGGTGCGGGAAAGGTGTTGACGAAAAGGGACTGGACAGCAAGACGGGCAAAACGTTAATCGAAATCGACCCGCGTTACTTCAGACCGACGGAGGTAGAACTGCTAATCGGCGACCCGACGAAGGCGAAAGAAAAGTTGGGCTGGACGTCACCGCGAACGCTGGCGGAACTCGTTCACGATATGGTAGAGTTTGACATCGCGGAGGCGAAACGCGACGATTTATTGAAGTCGCACGGGTTTAAGGTGCAGAGTTTTAATGAGTAGTAGAGCGGCGAGAGAGTTTTGACAATTGATATGAGGCATCTTCTAAAAAACTACCTACTCAAAACAACAAACCACGTAAAATTAAGAATTTGTTAAATGAAAGGGTGGAGTTTTCAGAAGTTGCAACATGTAGTGAAAGGGCTACTATATGACGGCAACTCAAACGGATACGACAAAACAGTACATCTATATTGTTCAAGCGTCGCTCGAACCGGCAAAATGCAAAATCGGCAAGACGAACGACCTCGAACGGCATTTGAAAGAGTACAACCATATGACTGGTAAATCAAAAGACAACAGTTACCAGTATTTGTTCACTTGCGAAGTCAAGAATATGACGCAAGTGGAAAATGCCATCAAAGAGAAATTCTCTCACCTGCGGGAAGAAAAAAGCACGGAAATTTATTTTTACAATCTCACATTGTTTAAGGGTTATGTCGAATTGATTAAAGCACATCGTTCATTCATCAAAGAAATCTTCATCAAGCAGGATGATAAAACGCAAATCGTAAAAATCATCAAAAAAACAACCCCGTCATTGGAAGAACGGGGAATGTCTCCAAAAGATGTCTTGCAAAAAGCGCAGAAAATTAACAATGACGAATTTTATACCCGATACGAAGATGTTGAAAAAGAGCTGGCGATGTACAACAAAAAAATTTGGAAAGATAAAGTTGTGTTTTGCAACTGCGATGACGCGGTTGACGATGATGAAAAGAACACGTCTGCGTTTTCGTTATATTTTATCCAGAACTTCCACAAACTTGAATTGAAAAAACTCATCTGCACTCATTACGGCGGTGTCGTAGATTTGTTCAATCAAGGCACAAAAGGATATATCTTTACGAAGGACGGTTTTCGGGAAATCAAAACCTTTCCGAAGGGTTATGACGGCAGTTTTGACCACCCTTTGTCTTTAAAGATTCTCAAAGAGAAAGCGGATATTGTCTGCACAAATCCGCCGTTTTCCAGGGCTATAGATTATTGGAAAGTTACTATCAACAGCGGTAAAAAGTTTTTAATCATTTCTAATATATCAAATGCTATCAATACTGCATTCATTCATTATTTTAAGGACAATAAAGTATGGGCTGGACATAATCGAATCGATTATTTTCTCAACCCTAAAAGACAACTTGTGGACGCATCAGGTCATTGGTACACAAACATACCGATAAAAAACAGACCAAAATATAAACACTTAAAAATTGTGCCGTTAAAAGACATACCGTCGGAGTATAAAAAATTTGATGATTCAAAAACATTGTTAGTAGATCATTGTTATATCCCAAGCGATTATAAAAAGCCCTTTGCGGTGTCTGCCCGTCCGATATTAAACGGATTATTGGAAAAAGGGTATGAAATCGTCCAAGAAAAAAGATATACTCCTTACGTGAATGGCGAAGAATGTTTTGCAAGGGTCTTGGTTCAGAAAAAGTGAGATAAACGGAAATGATGACCAACCCTAATTTCCAGTATCGCTTCGGACAGTCCGTTTCAATCCAAGCGAAAATTTCGTCTCTCCGCCAAAAAGTGAACTCTTTTTTAGGGGCAGTTGACACTGCGTACGAATGCTATTATAACGGGGATGTTGGTTTTTTGTAAAAGTCCATCTATAACATAGTAATTGATGAAAACTAGGATATGAGACGAATAGAAATTTACGATACGACACTTCGCGACGGTTCGCAGGCGGAGGGGATTGCTTTTTCGTTGTTCGACAAATTGTTGTTCGCGCAGCGACTTGACGAGTTTGGGATTGATTTTATCGAAGGCGGCTATCCCGCGTCGAATGAGAAAGACGCTCAGTTCTTTGAACGTATCAAGGAGCAACCGTTAAAGAACGCGGTTCTGACGGCGTTCGGTATGACGTGCCGTAAGAATAATACTGCTAGCGAGGACGAAGGTTTACGAGCAATCGTCGCCGCCGGTACTTTGTGTTTGACAATCGTTGGTAAGTCGTCGTTGTTTCAAGTTGAAGAAATCCTCCGCACGCCCCGCGAGGAAAACTTGCGTATGATCGCCGACACATTCGACTTCATTCGCGGTAACGGTTTACGTGTGATATTCGATGCCGAACACTTCTTCGACGGTTATCGTTACGACGCGGACTACTCGTTAGAAGTGTTGCGTACCGCCGCCGAACAC
>JAITST010000053.1 GCA_031287585.1 Planctomycetaceae bacterium
TTGCCTACGTACTTCGCCATTATAACGAAGTCGTCAGCATACCGAATCATCCGAACATTCGCCATCTTCACGAGACCGAACCGCCAGTAAATTTATAATACTGTACGTTATTCACATTATATCTTGCGTGTTCGCTCGACGATTCCCACCCCTGCCGCTTACCCAACAAAAGCGTCGTCTAACTACATGCCGCTCAAACAATTCTCACGGTAAGTTCCTCTCAACTTACAAGCCAAACCTCGTGGCGATACCGAAGGCACGAAAACACGAAGGGGGAAAAGAATTTTAGATTTTGTAAAATCTAATCTAAAATAACAGTATTCTTCGTGTCTTCGTGGTGAATCCTACTTGTCCGTAAATGATTGCGAATTTTGTTTATTGCCGCGATGTCGAGGTGAGAGGGCGATGCTGCGACGGTTGCCTTGTGGTATTATTATCGTTGGCGGATTGAGAGTTATTATAAGTTGCTCAAGAGCGGCGGGTACGAGTTGGAACACTGGCAACAAGAGAGCGGCTCGGCGATTTTGAAGCGATTGTTGTTGACTTCGATGGCTTGTTCGTTGGTTTGGAATTTGCAACGCAATGAGAGCAAGTAGGTCAAACGGGTACTGGTTCGGTTGAGCGGGAAGAGTCAAAAACGCTGCAGTCCGCCAACGGCGGGAACATTGCTGTCCGGCTTGTTTGTCCTCTTACGGCTCTTCGACTTGCTAGAATTGATGGGCTACGACATGTGACGAATCGCCAAACTGAAACAAATCGCCAAGAAATGCTTACCAACAATGCGAGGGAAGATGTGATAATACTTTTGCCCTTACGAGGCAAAGATTCTTTGTCAACATCTCTAATACTTGCTTGCCAACACTACAATTTCTGTTATAATATCATACGTTTCCTTTTGTGGTTTTGACCTCTTTTGTGCGGCGATGCCGGACAGGGTTGCCGCAGGGATTGCACTACTCACTACGAACAACTCACATGTACTCACTCAAACTTTTGCGTATTATTTTTGCTTCCTTGTTTTTTGTTGCCATTTCAGTTTTTTTTGTTGACTTTACCAGCGGGGTGCCGCGTGCGTTGCACGGGCTTGCTCATTTGCAACTTACCCCTACAATCCTGATTGGAACATTCGGCGTACTTGGCGCGGGCGTGTTCGTGTTTTGGTTTGTTACTACGCTTTTATTCGGACGTGTTTATTGTTCGGTTATTTGTCCTTTTGGGATTTTACAAGACATTGTTTCATGGATTGCGAAACATGTTACCAAGAAGAAAAAATATAAATATCAAAAGGAAACAACGCATATTCGTTATTCTTTTTTGATATTGTTTGTTTTCGGTTTGTGCTTCCTGCCGGTCATTGTTTCGATACTAGACCCGTATAGTAATTACGGGCGTGTGATGAATTCGTTAGCGAGACCGGTTGTGATTTATGGAAACAATTTGATTGCCGGTTTTACCGCAAGTTGGGAAAAACCGCTTGCGTATAACGTGGCGATTTCATTTGATTTCGGAGCGTTTTTGACGGCTGCCGCAGCGTTTGTTATTGTTGGGGTATTTTCGTTTTTCTTCGGACGGCGGTATTGTAACACGATTTGTCCAGTCGGAACATTGCTTGGACTTGTGTCGCGATTTTCGTTTGTCAAAGTTCGACTGCTTCACAACTGCCGTTCATGCGGACTTTGTGAACGTGTTTGCAAGAGCGAGTGTATAAACAGTAAGGCGAAGACTGTTGATACTTCACGTTGCGTTGCTTGTATGAACTGTTTATCGCAATGCCGGTCAAACGCGATTTCGCTTTCGTATCAGCCGCACCACAAGCAGCCGCCGCTCTTTCAGCCAAAAGACGGACTTCCCGGCACATCACCGAAACAACATACTCACGAACCACATCAAAATCCGGCGTTTGAGCCGTTATCGTTGTTACCGGGTGCTATACCGATACCGGTGCCAGTGAACGGCACAGTACAACAAACTGCCAACAGAACAACAGAAGTTGGAACGCAACGGCGGCGGTTTGTGAAGTGGTCGATATTCACGTTCCTTGCGGCGTTGTTTGCGAAGAAGACGGTGACAGCGGCGGAGGATGCGATTGTCGATGAGTCGTTGCCGCACGGTGAGAGCCGTGTTTCATATACGATGAACACGCCGGTTCTGCCGCCGGGCGCGAAGAATGTTGAGCGGTTTCGGAAGCGGTGTACGGCGTGTCATTTATGCGTGACGAAATGCCCGACCGGTATCATTACGCCGTCAACGACCGAGTTGGGCTTGGCGGGTTTCCTGCAACCGATACTCAAATTCCGTCGCGGTTTTTGTGATTACGAATGTAAAATATGTACGGAAGTTTGCCCGTCGCTAGCGTTGACTCCGCTCGAAACGTTGATGGACAAAAAGGTTGTTCAGATGGGGCGTGTCGTGTTTTTGAAGGAGAATTGTGTAGTCAATACGCAAGGTACAAATTGCGGCGCGTGTGCGGAACATTGCCCGACAGGTGCGGTGGCGATGGTCCCGTATGGCGAACCGGAAAAGGCGTTGACGATACCGGTAACGAAGCCGGAACTTTGTATCGGCTGCGGCGGCTGCGAGTTTATTTGTCCGGTTAGACCGTATCGCGCGATTTACGTTGAAGGGTTAGAAGTCCACCAGACGGCGGAACTCGGTTACGACCCGAACGCGAAACAAGAAGAAGTCAAAGTCGATGATTTTGGATTTTGATGGTTAGTTTTAATCACGAAGATACGAAAGCACGAAAAATTTTTTCACGCTTTGCGGCTTCGTGGTAAAGATAAACACAACGCTAACAGAAAGAGGTAATTCAATGAGAACTACTATCATACTATTATTACTCGCCGTTTTTCCGGCTTCCGTTTACTCGCAGGTTTCTGACGAGTCAGTTTCACGGACGATCGAGCGGGGGCTTGATTGGTTGGCATCGAAGCAGTCTAGCCGCGGCGGTTGGACTGCGAATGGTGAAGCGTATCCGTCGGCGATGACTGGTATGGCAGGTATCGCGTTGTTGATGGAAGGTTCGACAACGACGCAAGGTAAGTACGCGCCGCAAGTTCGTAAAGCGGTTGACTTTTTGCTCGCGAAAGCGCGTCCGAACGGTTTGATTGGCGACTCGCGCGACGACCGTTATACTTACGGACACGGATTCGGGATTCTGTTCCTGTCGCAAGTTCTCGGTGAGGAAGAGGACAATGTGCGGCGTGACGAACTTATCGACGTGTTATCGCGCGGCGTTGATTTTTGCGGTAAAGCACAAACACGTGAAGGCGGCTGGGGTTACGTTAGCGCGAAAGACGGCAACAACTTCGACGAAGGTTCGACAACGATAACACAGGTACAGGCGTTACGCGGTTGCCGGAACGCGGGAATCGCGGTGCCGAAAGAGATTATCGACAAGGCGATAAAGTACATACATCGTTGCGCGATAAACAGCGGCGATGGCGGTGTCGCGTACAACATTCACGGCGGCGGCGGACGACCGCCGATTAGCGCGGCGGCGATTGCGTGCCTGTTCAACGCGGGCGAGTACGACGATAAGTTTGTACCGAATCTGATTAAGTATTGTAACAAAAATCTGCTGGACATCGGTAACAATAACGACTACGGTCACTGGCATTACGCTCATTATTACTTCGCACAAGTAAAGTATAGGCAAGGCGGTAAAGATTGGGAAGACTACCGTAAAAAACTCTTCAAACGAATAGTATCAGAAGCCGGCAGCGACGGCAGTTGGTCGCAGGCATACGTGGGTAACGTCTATACAACATCAATCAACCTGACGATACTGCAACTGGATAAGGCGACGTTACCGATTTATTTGAAGTGAAAGAAACATAATGCTAACCAAACTCATTGCACGAATCGACGCTATCAGTGAACGGTTAAGTCCGATTGTCGTTTGGGAATTTCGGCGGAATTTTCGTCGGAATAATATGGGAGTTGTTTGGCTTATCTTTACGTCGCTCATCATCTTTGCCGCGATTGTTTGCCTGTTCTATGCGGATACAATTGAAAAGAATATAACGTCCGCAATATTGGATGTAAAGACATCAACTGGTCGTAACTTTTTAATGGCGATAGTTATTCCATTCGTTTCTCCGTTAGCCGGTGCTTGTGTTGGCGCGATTATCGGTGCAATTATCGCCCCTTCGATAAGTATAATCAATTGGAGTTATAACAAGGTAAAATTTCCAGATTATCATATGGCGGTCACAAGAGAACAGATTTACGACGGTTACTACCAATTTATGGTGATACAACTTTGTCGGCTTTATTCATTCATATTCTGTGCAGCGATGTTTGTTTATAGTTTTCGTATTATATCTCTTGAAATTATTTTGTACTTGTTAGTGTTGCTCATTATACTAGCAGTTCTGGCAAACATTATTTATACAATAGCGTGTTGCTGTAACACAAATAGGTATCAGATTGTCTTACGGCTTGTAGTATCAGCAATAGTATTTGTTACAAGTATTTCTCTAATGATTATTCTGGCAACCGGTTTCATTGTTATTTCGTCATCGTCAATGATAAACCAACAAACTTTGACAATCGAACGCTGGCTGCCATTGCTCATTGTCGCGGTAATAACATACTTGTACGTATGCAAACGGCTGCATAAGTACAACCGTAATACAAAACGTTCGGATTGGATTAAGTTATTCGTGACAATGTCAACGTTTTTTATGTTGACGGCAATAATCGCCGGAGCGGGATTTGTGAACTATTGGTACTTCGGGTTGTAGATAAACCGTGATAATAAGGTTGTGTCCCAGAATTATTGATGTGATGGTCAATAGCGCCAAAATTCCGACGTTTCGCGACATTCACCCATAAATTTCGCACACGACCGAAAATCGCTCCCGAATTCGCACCAAAATCCGACGGTTTCAGTGCCTTTGAAAAATATTGGACAAGGACACCGGTTAATTATTCACGTCTTCTCCTGTTTCGCCGAGATTAGCACTCCTATTACCACCAACACCACTCCCAACCAGATTACCGCGTTTGATTGTTCTTTGAAAACGAACATTCCGAATAGTGCCAGAAATACGAATTGCCCTGTTGCTACTATTGATACCTGTGCTGCGACAGTCATTCTCAATCCCTGTACCTGAAAGAAGAACCCGATTACGTTACACAAGCCGGTCGCGATAACCAAGTGCCAACAGTCGGCTGGTTCGTCCCACAGCCCCGCGATTCCCTCGCGTTCAATCAGGCAACCACCGAACGCAAATATACCCACAAGCAATATTATCGCCATAATCAGCGTGACGGGAAACGGTGCGTAAAAGCCGCCGTCACCGTTTTGCCGTGCCAGTCTGCGGCTCGGCTGGTCGTGACCAATCCAATGTATAAACCGCATACTTTGCCACGCCGAATAACGGTTGTCGTCCCAATACTTGTGACCGGCGTAACGAACTATTACCATGTGAACCGCATACGCAAGCCCCGCTACAATCGCCCCGATGCCCGCGAATAAGTACGAAAATAAATTGTTGGTTCGGTTAGTTGTTTCTGATGTAAATTTTGCTGTAACGTTTGTCTCAACGTTAGACGAAACATTTGTATCAACGGTCGGTGTAGCGTTTTGAGCGTCGTTCACTGTCAATTCTTTTCCAACGAGTATCACGACAACCGCCGGTAACAAAATTGCAATCGCAATCTTCTTCCAAACACTTAATCTATCGCCGAGCCAGTAACGTCCGAGTAATGCGTTACCCGACATTGACGCTCCTTGAATTAGCGGCGCGGCGATGAGTATTCCGATTGTAA
>JAITST010000142.1 GCA_031287585.1 Planctomycetaceae bacterium
CGCTCAAAATAATGTTGATACAGTTTGGGATGCGTGGGTGAAGAATTGTAAATCACGTGTAATGCGTGAGAAATGGATGTTTTCTGAAAGAGAGAAGTGCTTGTTTGTTTGGCAAAATGAATCGATATTCACCGTGATATATTGTTATCGGTTATCAGATGACGATGAGGATGATTTGTTCAATGAGTTAAAAATTGATGGAACAACTTTATTGAATTTGATCAACTCTCCATTCGAAAATATTGCTTTTGAAAATATAAAATCTAAATTGGATAGTATGTACAATTTTGATGATCCATATTATTCAAAGATGTCAAATGAAGAGCAGGATGAGTATCTCGAATTACGGAAGAAAATAGTAATTTGCGGGTTAAAATCTTTTCGCAATGGTGATAACCGATACCTGACAACAGAACAAAAGAAACGATCGCAAGAAATTCAAATAATGTTTATGAACTACTACCCGACATTTATTACCCCGCACATGTTTAACGCTCTTGGACTCAGCAGGGAACAAAAAACAGAGTTGAATCGGATTTGCCGCGAATTAGAACCGGATTATAAAAAATACATAGACGAATTTCTTGAATCAGAACAATCTTGGAAAGACAAACTAGCCAATAAAGTAGTTGGTTATAAATTCAAAAACAACAAGGAATTTTTCGAGATGCAAAAAACATTTGAGAAGGAATGGTTAGAGGGCGAGATGCAAAAACTATTGCAAAAACGGCGAGTGATAGTAGATAAACTTAAATCTGGTATGTTGAAAGTGTTGACAGATAAACAAAAGCGGAGAATGAATGAATTGATAAATAATCCGCCAGAAAGCGTAAGAAAAAATATCGAAGTTTTAATTAATGAATACAATATTACACCATAGGTGACTTCAAACAACTCGACTCTTTCGTTTTAACTTGCTTCGATTGTGTCGTTCCATTCACCGTGAAACGCGTGTAGTTTAAGTAGTTTCGCTAATCGCAGTAATAATTTTGCGATTCGCTCATAACCCGTAATTCCGTCGGATTACCGCCTGCATCATCGCCTGCTATCCGTTCTGATTCACAAGTCAAGAATCCAACTATCGTAACTCTTTCGGTTTCCACTCTTTGAAATGTTCGTTGAACGCTGTTCGTGGGGATTCCACCCTTTCTTTTAAGTAGTTGGCTAGACTTGGGAATTTTTCTGTTCCTTCCGGTAGTGTGCTCAGTAGTCTTATGTAATCAGCCAATAGTTGGTGAGTTTCTCTTGAATAGTGAATCATAAAATGTACCCACGCCCACGAGTCGCGGTATTCGTTTCTGCCCATTTCGTTGATGTCTTTCAGTTTTTCCAAACGTTGCAGACTTGGAATTATTCCGAACGAATTGTTTCGTTTTATTGACTTAGTGTACGGATTATCAAACGGGCGTTCTGCTGGCGGCATCTCAAAGTATTTCGCTAGTCCTTCGTCCAACCAAATCGGTACACTCGAAATACTCGCGTGGATTATCGCGTGCGTCATCTCGTGACGCAAGTCAATTTCAAACGTTTTTCCTACTTGAAGCATTAGTACACCGCTTTTGCCCGGCGGTTTGTAGTACAACGCACGCCGGTCATTCGGAGCGTTTGCCGGTAACTTTTTCCTGATAAAATCCAGATACGATTTTGAGTCATTGAATATGCACAACTCAATCTTTTCACGCGGCACCGGCACCCCCATATAACGTGTTAAGTCGATTTGTAATTGTTCGATTTCTTTGATGATGTTCAGTTCTGCGAGTGGTACGTTCGATTGACAAACTACCACACCGCAGATTGCGACGTGCGGTAATACATCCTTGTATGACGCGGATATATCCGCGATTTTCGGGATGCGTTCAGGATCGGGCGGCGGGAGTTGGGTTGATGTTGAAGTTGGTGTTTGTGTTACTTGCGGAGCCGGCGTTGACGGTTTTTGACTTAACGGGTCAATATGATGTGCCGGAGCGTAACGTTCTGCCCACTCGCGAGTATCGCCTGAATAGACGGTTTTGAAACGGTCGGGCTGTCGCGGCTCTTGATTGTACGGAATGTTTTCATCGTATGGTGTGTCGAAACCTACTTGTACAATTTTGCCATCGTTCGCGTTTGTACTACTTCCGTTAGCGGTAACGTTGTAGTGTGAGTAGTAGTCGTTCGACGACGGCAAACGAGTCGCGTCCATCGGTGGAAACTGGACGGAATAACGTGAGTACGATGTATTCTCAACTTCACGCAGTGATTGCGTCAAACGGTGCGAGATAGTCGTACCGGCTTTCTGCGGGAAACGGTTTAACTGCGACGACCAACGTGCGGACTCCGGCGTTTCGTAAATCAGAAAACGTACCGGACTCTCGTCAAGTTTCGCTGGCGGCTCCTCAACAATCGCCGCTTCGCTGCTACAACCCGCTTCGCGCCAGTTGCTGGTCGTAACCGGATTATCAGACTCAATCGGTTTCCAATCCTGTGAGAACACGATGGTCGCGGTCAATGTGAACGTTAGTATTGATGTGATGTTAATTTTCATAATAAACAATTTTCTGCAATGATGTTTACAACAAATGTTACCCTTGCTTGCGCTTTGGGTTTTTATTTTTTCTATGGTCAGGTTGACCTAACTTCAATTGTCGCAAAGGGTACGTGTTAATTGAAGTAATTAAATTTTCTCTTTTGTTTAATATATATCGTTAATACCGATGTATATTTTTCCAAAACCAAATTCCCGCAACTCCCAACGCTGCGTTTGCTATCCATACTCCTTCTGCTGGTAACGTTCCGCTTTTTGCTAACGACGTTCCGATTGCGAGGAACGGGTAGAAGAAAAGCAGGATTGGTATAAACACCGCGAAAAAACTTGCGAATATGTCCGCCTTCTTCATCCAAACCGCGAGCGGTGCTCCGACCCATACAAAGAACAGACAACAAAATCCGTTCGCCCATCGTCGCGGCGGCTCGACCGCGTACCGGTCAAGACGTACCTTCGCTGCTTCGGTGTTCGCCGATGCCATTTTCCAGTCAGCCGATACGAGGTTTTCCGGTTTGCCGAGTATCGTAGCGAACGCCTGTTGCGCCGCCATATAACGCCGACCAGATTCGATTTGTTGCCTATCGCGTTCCATCGCTTCGGGCAACTCGCGTAACCCCATATCCGACGCTCGATTCGACTTACCACTCGACTTGCCGAAGCGTTCGAGTGAGAACTCAATATGTTCCTCCGGCGCGTCATACGTGACGTTGTTACCCTCACCGGCTTTGATTCCGTAAAGTGAAACGAGCAGCATTTGGCGTGCGGTGTCGATACGCAACGATGCCTGTTGTGCGGAAATTGTTGTCGCCTCTTTCTTCATAAATATCGTTACTCCAATCATAGTTTTGTTGTTCACGCCCTTCGCTGTTATCCAGCCGACACCGCCGGGGAACGTGTAAATTCCGTCCTGACGTACCGCACTCAAAACCATATCCTCAAACGCGCTAAACCCAATCTTCGCGATGTTCGCTCTCCCGCTTGTAACTGCCCAATCGTTCGCCCAAACACAGGCGACGCTCATCACAAAAGCCAACACCAACACAGGCCAAAGCACACGCCAAGGCGGTATCCCAAGTGCTTTCAACGCAACTATTTCATTGTTGCCGGACACGCGGGCGAGCGTACTGGTGACTGCGAGGAGCAGTGTCATCGGTATCGTAATCGGTGCGACAACGATGATGATAAACGGTATCATTTCCAAAAGACGAACCGGCGGTACATTTTCCTGCAACGTCATACTAATCATCGTAATAATGGTCAGTACAAACGAAAAGACGATGAACGCGAAAACAAAAGTTTTCATCATATCACCGACAATGTACGTGTGGATTGTCTTCATAAGTGAACGTGAAAAAGTGAAACACTAAAAGTAACAGTTGGGGAATTTTGCAAAATTTTAGAATTTTTGTCAATAGAGATTTTTTTGAGGTGGACATTGGGCTTTTCACGTTAAAAAATTGGTCTGGAATTATTTTGGGTTATTTGTTACCATACTGCGTTACTGACAACATTTATCACCAACAAACCTGATTCCAATGTTTGCTTCACATTCACATATCACCCGACGGCGTAGCGTTATCCGCGGTTGTTTGATTGCGGTTGTGTTGTTGTGCGCTTGTGTTGGCTGTGTACGGCGGCGGATGTCGATTGACACGAACCCGCCCGGCGCGACCGTTTATCTCGACAACAAAGAAATCGGCAAAACACCGCTTACAACAAGTTTTGACCACTACGGCTACCGCACGTTTCGTTGTGTCAAAGACCAATACGAGACAAAAACTGTAACGTTGCCGGTACGTGCGCCTTGGTATGAGTGGATTGGGTTGGATTTTTTCTCAGAAGTTTTGTTACCCGGTCAACTTGTTGACAATAAAGAATACGTTATCGAGATGACACCGCAACGTGTCGTACCGCAACAGGAACTGATTGACCGTGCGGAAGAAACACGCCGCCTGACGCACGCGGGACAATCGCTACGTGTTATTGACCCGATTCAGCAGCAACCAGTAGGAAGTGTTATCTCGCCAACGGAACCGTTACTACCGCCAAACGTTGTACCATATCAACCACAACCATCACCAACAGCAACGCAATTACCAGTACCACAAATACCCGCATCGCCGCTGACAGAATCAACGCCGGTTAGATGAATTATGGGCAAACTGTGTACTTTTCCAAAAATTACAATACGATGTCACCAACTTACAACGACTTTGCAATGTCATTTTTCACAGGTAGATAAGGAAAGGGAATGGTAGAATACAGAAAACTATCATTTCCTACCCTTAACTATCTGTGAAAAAAAACGAAAAGACATATAACCTGCTCACCAATGAATTCATGGAATAAAAAACCTTATTTTTACAAAAAAACACATCAGTAGCAATGGGCATTCGCCCAAACATAAGTATCCGCCAAAGAATAACTCGTCCAGCATATTCTTAAATAGACGGAAAACCCGTCGTCTATTGCTATGTCAAGAACGTTTTATTGTTTTACGGAGACTTACAAAAAAATCTATCCCAAAATTATCGCACCCCCTATTGCGTCTTTTCAAAAAGGTGGTAGAATGCTTGCGTAGTTTTGGTGTTTCGCGTGAAAGCGGCATCAGAATATTAAAATCATAAATGTCCGAATCGTTGTGATTCGGAGAAAATTTTAGAGTACGTCAGCAATTCATAAGCCGTCAAGTGACGGATTGGTTGAATTCACAGACCAGCGGCTTTGCCGAGTGAGTGTAACCAAATGTAGTATGGAACCTGCGTTGCTCCCGATAAGGGGGCGACTGCGCATACTACAATGGGACATCTTCAGCGTGGTTGTTTCGGTGTAAACGAAAGCGCAGCACTTTGGTCGGTGTGAAGAAACCTATCTTATGGACGCATCGCTCCTGTTCTTGAGCGATTTTTCTGCCGTTCTCTTGGCTTTTCAAATCTTTTTACAGGAGAATTTCAATGACAAACGTAAATGTTAGTTCCGGTAACTTATGCCAATCAAGTAACAATGTGCGGAGAATTTCCTCCACGAGAAACATTGTAACGGTATGTATTTTGGCATTCACTTTCACCACATTGTTTAGCGGTTGCAAACAAGCAGGCGACATCGGTAAGACGGGAACAGACACCGTCAAAGGCAGTTTAATTCAACTCAATGATTATCTCAAAGATAAGACCGTTTTACCGCGACTGAAGGCAGAACTGGATAAAAACATTGTGGCTCGCAAAAAGACACAAGAAAGTGCTGACAAATACTCTGAAGCCGCAGATAGGTATGACCGTGCAGTTAAACGAGAGGAAGAAAAACTGACAACAAAGACGGAGGAGCGAAACGCTTTGTTAGAAATAGCAAAGAAAGCCGGTCTTCCGAAACCATCCGAAGCAAAACCGGAAGACAATACGAAACAAATTCCGTATGGAGGACAAAGCCGTAGCGGCAGCGACGTATATCGTTTCTTGAAGGATTACCAGCGTGAAATAGAAAGTATCAACGACAATATAGCCCGTGAGAAAGGGAATGCAGATACATCCCGAAGAGATGCGGAGGACGCATTAAATTACGTCAGTTTGATTGATGATAAATTGCATCAGATTAACAAAGTAATCAAGGATTACGAAAGTGCGCAGAAAAAACTGGAAGAACTCAAAGACATACAAAAATTGGGTTTGGACTTGGGCGACAGTGAAGTAGAGCGGCTTTTAAGCGGAAATACCCTTGTGACGGAAGCAACGGGAGCGATAGACGGGATGAAGGCAGCGGCAGACGGAATAGGCAACAAACTAAAAAATGCGGGGAGCGGCAAAATAAATGCCATTGACGTATCAGTAGATAACTTGTGGTAATCCCCCAATAACGAGCGGGAAACAATAATTTCCCGCCCGTAGTTCGATTTTTTTACACCCAATTACAATTTTTGTTTGCAATGTACCGATTACAGTTTACTCTTATCCTTTGCTTTTGTTTTATCGGTTGCGAAAAACAACAACCGTCCGATACTCCTGCGCCGTCTCCCGATATTCAAACGGTTACCACGGTTGACCAGATGCAAAAACTCAATGAGCAGTACGAGCAGTTGGCAACGAAGCGTCTCGAATTGCAGAATAAAATAGAGCAGGCGTTCGGCTTTTATATCGAATACACGAAAAATACAAGTACTCAAAAAGAGCAACTGAAAAATAATCTTGGCTCTGTGCCGTTTGAAGAGGCAATCGAAATTTTCATCAACGGAAAAAATATTCCCGCGAATTTGCGGCTGGCAGTTTCGTGCTGGAAGAGTTTGTTACCGGACGAAACACAGAGACAGAAGATTTTTGATTGGCTCGAAGAGCAACAGAAAAACGATTTGTTGGTTGAATTTGAGGTCAAGATGAAACAGATTGATAATTTCCGCAAAGTCGGAACGTTCCTGAACGAATCCGACCAAAAAGAAGTTGACCGTTTGTTAGTAACCGTAGTGACCGATTGGCGCGAAAGCGGGAGTGATTTGAATTACGAACAAAAAGCAATCGAAACCCTAAAAAAAGAATTGAGGTAATCCAATGTTGAAATATACGTTCATACTGACAACTATCACTATTGTTCTCGCGGGAACATTACTTAACGCTCAAGACCAGCCGTTACGTTACGATAGCGATGTGTTGGAAATGGTCAAGATAGTTATAAAAGGTATGGAAAATCCCAGTTCATCAAAGACTGCGGCAACATCCAAAGAACTGAAACCTGCGCACGAAGTTTGGCAGAAATGGGAAAAATTAAAAGCGGCAGAAGATTCGCCGCAGAGTACGGTCAACGCGGATATACCCATTGCCGAATTGAAACGTCTTGCCGAAAAAGGAGATAAAAACGCATTGAGTATTTTACAGACACGGTTGCGGCAATTGGTCATTGACAAGGATACGGAAGTGATAATGTTAGAAGCACTAATAAAAATCGGGCATACGGATGCACCGCGTTTATTGGAAGAGCGTAAAAAACAACAGGAAGATGACAAAAGAAAGCAAAAAGAGAAAGAAGAACGTGAGCAAAGGGATAAAGAAAGGAAAGCAGAAGCAGAACGGAAACGAGCAGAGGCAGAGCAAAAACGGATAGAGGAAAAAGCTGCGGCGGAGAAACTGTTAGCAGAGGAAGAGGCGAACCGGAAACGGTTAGCAGAGGA
>JAITST010000150.1 GCA_031287585.1 Planctomycetaceae bacterium
CAAAACAACCCGCTCGTTTTCATATAAATCGTTAACCGTATTTGTATTAACAAAACGTCCGGTTTCAGAAAGCATATAATAGGATTCTATGTCCGCTCCTTTCCAGTATTCTACATCACTTTTTCGTTTGCACTTGCCTTCATACAACAAACGGGAACTCAAATCTGATTTACCTTTTTCATATAAACCAATATCGACACACTGATAATTTATCCCGGCATCTTTGAATGTTATCACGTTTTCAAAAAAAGTTTCACCATCTTTTAATTCTCTGAAAAAAGCGACGAACGATTCGGCAACCGTTTTGTAATAATTGTATTGGTCAATTTTTGTATAATTCGCTTTTTCGAGTAAAATGAGACGTTGCCCCTCGTTTTTTGCGGATGTTGTGTCGAAGAAACGAACTTTATGATTACGTCTTGCCTTTTCTTTTTTTACAAGAAAAATGCTGCAAGGTGCAACAACTTTTGACGAAAAAACATTATCGCCGATATTCCAAAGGTAATTTATCGTTGTGTTATTCCGTACAAAACGTCTTATATCAACATAACGCGGTTGAAATAGAAATGCACTCGGTACAATCATTCCAATACGTCCGCCGTCCTTGACTAACGAACACGCTTTTTCAATAAAAATCTTGAAACTGTCTTTATGATTTTCTGTACTATGAGGGTAGTGCGTCTCAAAATAGGAAGCATAAGGAAATATGTCCGCTCCCCAAGGCGGGTTACATATTATTAAATCCATTCCTTTCTCTCGTTTGAATACTTGCGGAAATTCGTATTTCCAATCGAAGGCGTTAATTTTTATTTGCTCTTGTTCGCTAAATTGGAAATTGCTCTGTTGATAAAAATCGTTGCCAATCAAACTGTTGCCGCACCTGATATTGCTGTCAATGTTCGGTAAAACCTTTTCGTGAAAAAGCCGTTGCGTGTTTTCAATGCTCGCTTCCGTTTCGCCTTCGACACATTTTATCAGCAAACTCAACTTGGCAACTTCAACGGCAATCATATCAATATCTACACCGAAGATATTGTTAAGCAAAATCTTTTTCTTTTCCGTTGTCGTTAATTGATAGTCCGGTGTCAATGTGTCTATTTTCAATCCTCTTGATTTGACCTTGCCGTTATCATAATCATTCGCAAAATAATAATTCTTATGCCAATCGAGTAAAAATTGATATGCTCCCAAAAGGAAAATACCACAGCCGCAGGCGGGGTCAACGATTTTAATTTTCGCAACTTCCTGCGGTGTTTTTCCTTTAATTAACTTTCCGACAGTGTTTTCAACAATGTAATCGACAATATATTGCGGTGTATAATACACTCCGCCCGCTTTGCGGACTTCCGGTTTTTCTTCGACCTTGACATTCTTTCCCGATGAAGTCAAACGAATCGTCTTGCCGAGAAATTGTTCATAAACACTGCCGAGGATTTCAATCGGAATCTGTGAAAAATTGTATGGACTAGGATAATATAATTCACTAATGATTGTTTTCAGAACCGTATCTTCAACAGTTATTTTTTCGCTGACTTTATCCCGGTCGAAATTGAACAAGCCGGAGTTATATTTTTCGTCCGCACGCTGAAAAAGCGTAATAAGTTTTTTATAACATTGATTCGATTCAATCGTCTTTTTCAAGTTGCCGAAAGGTTCGATTTTTCGGGACTCCACCAATCGCAGAAAAACAATCCGGTTGAGAATTTCCTGAACGGCGAAATTCAAATCCTCTTCGTTGATGCCTTGATTCGTTCTGCAAATAGACCTCGCTAAAACCTCCCTCCAATCTTCTAATAGTTGCAAAAACGCTTCGTCAACAGTTACGATTCCTTGTTTATCGCCGTTGTCTTTAAGATATTTTTCCAGTGAACCGCGCAGGACGTTGTTATACTCAAACGTATTCCAGAGAAAATCAAAACCATCTTGCCAATCGCCGTGCGTTTTTGTTTCTCCGAAATTCTCGAATGTCAAATAGGTCAATCGGGCAACGTGCGGTTTATCTTTGACGTTCGGTTTTTTTGTACAATCATAGACGGCGAATTCCTTGAAGTTGGTCAGTATGCTTATCGTAACCTCTTTTTTACTCCAACCGTACCGCCGCAACTGAAATGCTGCTTCTTGATTATTTTTGATATTAACGCTCGGTTTCTTTGCCTCGACGTAAAAGAGAACGGTTTTGCCGAGCCGAAAAGCATAATCGGCGGCTTTACTGTTGCCGTCAACGATTACATTATCTTCGAGAATGACTTCACGATAAGATTCCGCGAGTCCCTTTTTATTTCCGATGTCCCAACCGAGAGCCGTGAACAGGTCATCGAGAAAATCGCGGCGGGTGTTCGCTTCGTCATAATGCGCATTTTCATACGTCCCGATTTGCGAGCGGTATTTTTCAACGAGTTCAGCGATTTTTTGTCGTGCGGCTTCTTTGGTCATCATAGTATTTCTGTTCGTGGTATGGCTCAATTATCTTCTTCAACGATGGCGATTTCGTCCTCCGTTAAACCGTAAAGTTGTTGAGTTTGTGGATTTTGCATAACTGATTTTCAACATAAAAAAGGGTATTGACCGCGAGAGTGACTTATTGATGGGGGACTGTTGGTAAATGGATGAGGAATACGGACAAAAACACCCGTAAAGTATTTTATCAGTTATTTGGTGTTGTGCAAGGTTTTTTATAAAGTGTCCAAGGATTCAGTAGAAAGTAGCAAAATTTTTACGCACCCTTTTGAAACGGATTTGACTGCGTCTCTGATTTGCGATAAAATACTCTGTTGACAATCCATTGTCGGAAGTGGGGGCGGAGGTGAATGTCTGTTTTTTGTGCTTACATCTTACACCGAACACCCACTTTTTTGCAAGAGCAAAATTTGGAAGGTGCAAAACGAAAGTTTTTTAGAAGTTGCCTTTAACATTCACGACCAATAACTATGACACTATACTTACGCGGTGTACGCGGTGCTACTACTGTTGACGACAATTCGTCTGCGGCTATTTTGAAAGGGACGCGTGAACTTTTGGCGTTGATGATTCGTTCAAACGACATTGACCCCAGCGATGTTTGCAGCGTGTTCTTCACGACGACCCGTGACCTCGACGCAGAGTTTCCCGCACTCGCGGCACGTCAACTCAATTGGATGTCTGTCCCGCTGATGTGCGGTAACGAGATGCCTGTTCCCGGTGCGTTACAAAAGTGCATTCGTGTTTTGATTCACTGGAACACGACAAAAAATCCGAGCGAAATCATTCACGTTTACATCCGCGACGCGGTACGTCTGCGACCCGATATACTTTCGTTACCGCCCGTTGACTGGAACGAACTAAACGCATGGATTGATGAGAATATCAACGCAACAATTCATTCAAGCAGGTAATTAACCCCCTAATCAAACAATGACAAACCAAACATCAATTGATAAACTTCGCCGCGTTTCGTCGGCGTATCAGGAAACTTGTGTATTAGCGGCTGCTGGTGAACTTGATTTGTTTACCGCGATATTGCAGAATGGAAGTCCACTCACGGCGGAACGGCTCGCCGCGTTTTGTGGTGTTGACTGCCGCGCGTTGACGGTGTTGCTCGACGCACTCGCGGCGGCTGGTTATCTGGTTAAGAACAACGGTTCTTACGCGGTTGCTGGCGAGTACGTAGAATTACTCGACAGTCGCAGTCCGTCAACATACGTTCCGATGATACGTCACCTGGCAAACGTTCAACGCGCGTGGACGCAACTCGCTCGTACTGTGAAAACCGGCACGCGAACCGATACGCCGCCGAGTATTCTTGGTGCTGACGAAGACAACGTTTCGTTCATCTGGGCGATGAACTCCGTTGCGGGAACATTGGTCGAGCCGACTATTGAATCGTTACGAAACGCTAACCTCCTGACATTCAAAAACTTCATCGACATCGGCGGTGCGTCGGGAACTTATACGCAAGCGTTTTTGCGGGCATTACCGGAATCGCGGGCGGCGATTTTTGATTTGCCGGTCGGAATCGCGGCGGCACGGAAACGTTTCATTGGCTCTGAATTTGAACAACGGGTAACGTTAATCGAAGGCGATATCTTTAACAATGATTTTCCGACTGGCTTCGACTTCGCGTGGATAAGTGCGATTATTCATCAGTTTGACCGTGCGGAGAGTTGCGCGTTGTACCGGAAAACGTGGGACTCGCTCAAAAGCGGCGGCGTTGTCGCGGTACGTGATTTCGTGATGAGTAGTGACCGTACATCGCCGCGTGACGGGGCGTTGTTTGGAATAAATATGCTTGTCGAAACGCCGCACGGAATGGTTTACACGTTCGACGAAATCAAGTCCGACCTAGAATCTGTCGGTTTTGAAAACGTGAAGTTGGCTGTGCCGTTAGATACGATGTCAGCAGTGGTAACGGCGACAAAGAAGTGATTGAGCATTTCTTAAAACTCAATTTTAACCGCAGAGTTCGCAGAGAAACGCAGAGATTTTATTTTGAAAATCTTTTGTAATGATTTATAATAGAGTAAGTTACAAAAAAATGCTACTCCGCGATTCTTTGCGTTCGCTACATTAAAAAAGAGTTTTTAGAGATTTCCGATTGATAACCGTAACCAATTAAATTTTCCCGATTTTATCCCATTCGTTCACATCTTTTTCACACACAAATTTTTGGAGAAATTTTCTCATGTCAAAAATTTTGCCTTTTGTTTTTTTACTTGCGGTGCTGCCGGTTCTTTCCGCCGATTCAACACTTCCCACGCTGCAGGAAATACGTCTCGCCGAATACTGGGTCGATTCGCATTGGAACATTGACTCACGAAAAACGGACATCGTGCCTGCCGGGTTGACGGTTTTGGCAAATCATGACCCGGTGCGGAAAAACCGGCGGGGCGAAACACCGCTTAATATTTCCGGTACGGTATTTTCGCGGGGACTGTATGTTCACGCGAACAGTCATGTGCGTATTGTGCTGCCGCAACCGGCGAAAAAACTAACGGCAACGCTCGGCATTGACAGTAATCCGCAAACATCCGGCGGACGGGGAAGCGTGATTTTTATCATCAAAACCGACGACAAAGAGGTCTTTCGCTCGGAACGGCTCACGGAAGGAATGAAACCGGTTTCGTTGCAGATTGATATTGGCGGCGTTCGTGAATTTGATTTGATTGTCAATGATGCGGGTGACGGAATTTCGTGTGACCAATCCGACTGGGCGGACGTGAAGGTCGAATTGGCTGACGGAACAACGCTTTTTCTCGACGAATTGCCGTTTCAAAACACCGTGCAAGACACGGGATTGCCGTTTTCATTTCAATATGGTGATATAAATTCGGTGGAATTTCTGAAACAATGCCGGTTCACCAAAACCGTTCAGAAACCGGATGCCACGAAAACACAATACACGCTCGTCTGGTTTGATGATAAAACGAAACTTGAAACGCGAATGGTCGGCGTGCAGTATCACGATTTTCCGGTGGTGGAATGGACGCTTTATTTCAAAAACACTGGCACGCAAAACACGCCGATTCTCGCCAATATTAATGCTGCTGATTTGACGTTGCCGCAGGACGGTCAGACGGAGTCGGTCTTGCATCATCATATTGGAAGTCCGTGTACATCGCAAGATTATCGTCCGCTCGAAACGCGTTTGCGACCGGGTGAGCGGCAACGGTTTTCCGGCACCGACGGGCGACCTTCTGACCAGCATTTTCCGTATTTTAGTCTCGCAAACGGCACGTCATCAAAAGAGGGCGGAACGATTGCCGTCGTTGGTTGGTCAGGACAATGGGAAGCCGTGTTTTCCAACATCAACGAAGAAAACCGCAAGGGACGCATTCATTTTCGAGCTGGTCAGGAACAGGTACACACAACATTATTTCCCGGCGAGGAAATCCGTTCTCCAATGATAGCGTTGCTCTTCTGGAACGGTGAGCGGTTGCGAAGTCAGAATGTTTGGCGGCGGTGGTTTATTGCCCATAACGCGCCGAAGATTGACGGCAAAATTCCGAAATATCATTGGACGATCAATACGTCGCCGTATTATTGGGAAATGGTCAACGCCGACACGCAAAAGCAGATAATGTTCATTGATGGTTTGCTTGAACGCGGACTGTTCATTGATTACTGGTGGATGGATGCCGGTTGGTATGTCAACGATGGTTCGTGGGGCAATACCGGAACGTGGGAGGTTGACCAAAAGCGGTTTCCCGGCGGTTTGCGACCGATTTCCGATCACGCCAATGCGAAAGGGGTGAAAACGCTCGTCTGGTTTGAACCGGAACGTGTTACGGCGGGAACGTGGCTGACGCAGCAACATCCCGACTGGGTGCTTGGCGGGAAAGAGGGCGGATTACTTAATCTTGGTCACCCCGACGCACAAAAATGGCTCGTTGAACATATCGACGGTTTGATTCGTTCGGAAGGAATCGGGCTGTACCGACAGGATTTCAATATCGCTCCGCTCGGATTTTGGCGGCGCAACGACGCTCCTGACCGGCAGGGAATCACGGAAAACAAACACGTTTGCGGCTATCTCGCATTTTGGGACGAGTTACGCCGACGGCATCCGAATATGTCGATTGACTCGTGTGCAAGCGGCGGGCGGCGGAATGACCTTGAAACACTGCGCCGCGCGATCATTCTGCACCGCAGCGACAATTACGAAACGACCGGTAATCAGGGGCAATCGTTTGGTCTTGCCTCGTGGACACCGCTCTTCGGTATCGGTGCGGGCGGTTCTGACCAATATCATTTCCGCAGTATGACGACACCGTTCCAAAACAGTTCGTTTGATGTGCGGGACGAACAGTTTGACTTCGCCATTGCCCGAAAATATCAGGCGGATTGGAAACGCCTCTGTCAATACTACGCCGCCGATTATTACCCGCTCACGCCATATTCGACCGACGAACAATCATGGGTAGCGTGGCAGTATAATAGTTATGACGGCAGTTCGGGGATTGTGCAAATTTTCAAACGTCCCGAAAGTATTTATACGTCAGCCCGCCTGAAATTGTACGGACTCGCCCCCGATGCCGCCTACACTTTCGACGATTTCGACGGTCGCCCGCCGATTACGCTTTCCGGTCATGAACTAATGGAAAAAGGACTGCCGCTCACGATTGAAGAATCGCGGGTAGCGTTGATACTTGAGTATCATAAATAGATAAGTATCCATCAGAGAATAACTCGTCCAAATTTTTTCTGTCTGAACACTATTGAAAATTGTTTGTGTAGCGATGTGATCGTAACCCAAAATGTTGATTATGGAATATCAAAAACGTGTCGGGTGATGCTTGTCGTCAAGAAACAACGCAAATCCTTACCCCGTAGGGGCATCCATGTTTAACCCCTACGGGGTAAAGATTCTTTGTCAACATCTAATTGGTAATGTAAGTAACGCAATTTTCAAACGTTACCTGTATAACAATAGGCGGAAAACTCCGTCGTCTATTG
>JAITST010000227.1 GCA_031287585.1 Planctomycetaceae bacterium
AGGATGGTACGAAAGTTATTGAGTCTATTCCGGAAGCCCCCATTTGGGCCGAGCAAAAAAGTACTTGGGAAGAAGCTGGAAATGAAGATGTTCCGGGAATAAAGGCCGTTATAAATGGCATTATCGGCATGGAAATCGATGGTGAAAAGGATGTCGACATGGAGTTCGCCGTCGACTTCGAGTTCGAAAAACTACAAAATAAGAAGGTTACCTATCACGTAAAAATCTTCGAGATTCGCGAAAAGATTCTGCCTGAACTTGATGATGTTTTCTTCCAGAAGGTAAACGTCAAAGATTTGGAAGATGACGACGAAGGATTCGACAACGCGGTTTTGATCAACTGTATTCGGGCAAGGCAGAAAAATCTCGACGTTTTCGCGCGGTCGTTTCGGGACTTTCAAATCGAATACGAACAGCTTGCGGCGGGTTTCTTTCAGGTTCGGATTCGGACTCAACGTTCGCTCCGCCGGCTGCTTTGTTTTGCCGGAGTGATTGCTCTCATCAACGCGATTCAAAATCACGAGTTCCGAAATGTTGCCGACGATATGCTCATCAAATACGCCCGTTTTATTCAGTATCTTGACGCTCCGTATTTTGTCCGCTATCAATTCAAGGCGAATCTGATTCAGCGCGGCGCGATATTCGACAAACTGCGGCAATATCTCGATACCGATAAAATTAAGTTCGTGTTCGGACATAATCTTTCGCAGCGGATGCGGTTCGTTGAAAAACATCTCGCCGGTTCTGTGATCGTCGATGTCGGTTGCGGCGAGGGAAAATATCTTCGTCTCGCGACGAAAGCCGAAAAGTATTACGCCGTTGACCGGGACGAAGATTGTCGGGAAAAGACGCTGCACAAAGCGGAAAAACTCGGTGTCAACAACGCTGTCGTTTTGGAATCGCTTGACGATTTGCCGGAGATTGCCGAACGTAAAACCGTGTTGCTGACGGAAGTGATTGAACATAACACGCAGGAAAACGCCCTTGAACTTTTGCGAAAAAGTCTTCTGCCGAACAGCCGCGTGATTGTTACGACACCGAATCGGGATTTCAATATTCACTACACTTTCGAGGACAACGATGAACCCAATGATAGTGATAATGATAACGATGAGGAAACATCGTTCCGGCACGAAGGACACCTTTTCGAGTTCACCGGTTCCGAGTTTCAGGAGTTCATTGCGAAGGGAACGGAAAACATCAACGCCGAAATTCAATTCTTTCAACTCGGCGATTGTGTCGAAGGAATCACTCCGCAATCGGCAGCGGTGATTGATGTTTCAGACGGCGTGCGTTAATTTTTTTGATAATTGAAACAAGAGATTTGAACAAAAAAAGTCCGGTTGGCGCGCCAACCGGAATAGTTTTTTTTTATGTTTTTATTTATCGGTAGGTAGTAACGACGCTATTGAGATTAGCCGGAAATTCAGATAAAATGATACGTGTTCGATAAGTCATTTACAACGTTTTCAATTTCAGTAAAACTATGAGCAGCGAAATTATTATTGCCAACCCAATCTACGATGTCGTTTTCAAACGGCTGATGGAGGATACGAAAAACGCGAGGTTCTTTATTGAGACCTTACTCAATCAAGAGGTCGAGGAGATTCAATTCAAGCCGCAGGAATACACGTTGTTGTCTGACAAACTTAAAAAGCGTTTGTCAGGGCAAGACGTGCAGATGCCGGGCGCGTTGACTGTCCTGCGTCTTGACTTCGTTGCAACGATAAAAAACGCGGACGGCACACGACAAAAGGTTCTTATCGAAGTCCAGAAAGGCAAGAGGAATCTTGACGTAATGCGGTTTCGTGATTATCTTGCCGAACATTACAAGCGTGAAGATGAAATCGTAATGCCGGACGGCGAAGTTCAGGCAACACCGCTGCATATCATTGCGATTTATATTGTCGCGTTTGACTTGCCGCATATCAAAACCCCGGCGGCGAAAGTTGGTCGTGAATACGTTGATTTACTGACGGGAAAGAAAATAAAAGAGAAGGAAGAGTTTGTTGAGCAGTTGACCCACGACTGTATTGTTATCCAAACGGGGCGGATTCACGGTTCGATTAAAACGGAGTTGGATGCGTTGTTGAGTATCTTTGAACAGCGTTATTTTGCGGACGAGAAGGAACATTTCAAAGAGTATTCGTTGCCGGTGAAGAGTGCGGAGATGCGTCATCTAACGAGAACGCTGGTAGGTATCGCGGCATCGCCCGAGGGACGGCGTGAAATGGAAGCAGAGGAGGCGGTTCGCCGATTGGTCGAGGGCGACGGCGATGCAGTGGTGCAAAAAATCCGGCGTGAACTCAAAAAGAAAGACAGAGTCATTGCCGAAAATCAAAAAGCACTTGCTGAAAATAAAAAGGTCATTACCGAGAAGGACAATGTCATTAACGAAAAGGATAAGGCACTTTCTGATAAGGACAAGGCACTTGCTGACCAAGCGAAACAAATCGCCGAACTCAAAGCAAAACTCTCGTCCCGCAAATCGAAATAGCAGCAGCGTTTTGTGAATCCCGTCTAAAAATCACCGGTTTCACGCGCCAACCGAGATTGCAAAATGATACACTTTTTGCACTATTTTTGCAAATATGTATGAATTTGCGTCACTTTTTTCAATTTCGCAAAGTTGTAAAAACTGTGGACAAGGGAAGTCCCATTTATTTCATTTTTCTCATTTCGTTGTTAATCAACAGGTTACAAAAAAACAAACAAATTGTTTCTCATTATGGGGGGCTATGCGGCACGTTGATTGCGTTTATAATAGACCAATGAAGCAACTTCGCTTCAGAAACCAAAATGAGGCAACTTCACCTCAAAAACAAAAAACTCTCACAAAAGGAGAAAACCAATGAAGACTCGTTTTTTCGCGCGACGCGCGCAACATGCAACATGCAACATGCAACATGCAACATGCAACTGGTCGTTTGACTAGTGCAACTCTCACCGCCGTCATCGTTTCGGCGGCATTCATCTTCGCTGCGGCGAGTTCCGCAAGCGGGGACATCATTGTGAACGGTGTTAATACCGGTACAACAGAATTCAGAAATGACGGCACAGTGGATACTGTCACGGTCAACGGTGTCGGATACTCCACCACCAACTACGGCACGGTGAACATCGTAGCGCTCAGCGAAACCGGACATTTCTGGAACTACGGCACAGTGGACACCGTAACGCTCAACGGTGGGACGTTTATCGGCGTACAAGGCACGACGGTGAACAATGCCTCGATCAACCGCGGGGCTTATAGCAACGCCGGTTACACAGGCAATTTGTATGTCGGCTATGCCGGTAGTCTTGAAACCGGTTCTCTTCACGGCTCGATTGGAAATTTGAGTTTCGATCCCTATGGTGTCGGATTTCTTATGATTAAAGGTACAAGTTCTGCTAACTTCGGCAAGGTCAATGCGGATGGCAATGTTGATTTGACCGGAGCAAAAGTTCAGTTAGAATTTCTGGTGAATTCGGTACTTGAACCGGACTTTCGCATCGACTTGGCGACCGTTTTCAATTTCATCGGCGACGGCGGCTTTTCTACCGATAATTGGTGGGAGGACGTTTACTCCGTTAAAGCGAAACAGGGAGTGGGATATGTTGCGTTGGATAATCTCGGCGACGGCTGGTTCGGTTTCCAAACCGCAGTCGCAACACCCGAACCGGCAACGATGCTGATTGTCGGACTCGGTCTCGCCGGTCTAGGACTAGCGAGCCGACGGAGGAAAAATAAATAACGACACCTTTTGTTAGGTTGTTGAGTCGCCTCGTTCTGCGGCAACGCAAGATGGGGCGATTTTTTTGCGCCAACCAGCAACGATTTTAGACGGGATTTACGGGATGAACAGGATTTTATTTTGCCACGAATTGCACGAATAACACGAATGAATTTAATGACCAAACACTTTATTCGTGAAATTTCGTGTCATTCGTGGCTAAAAAATAGGGAGTACTTACCGAAAAGAAAGGAGAATTTGGGAAACTGGGAAGGAATCTCGGTTGGCGCGCCAACCGGAATGGTTTAGAATGATTAAGAATGTTTTAACCGAAACGAATACACAACGAATACACAACGAATACACACTGAAACTCAATCTTCACACCATCATTTTACTCTGCGGACCATCGTGCTGCGGCAAGACCCATTTTGTTCG
>JAITST010000245.1 GCA_031287585.1 Planctomycetaceae bacterium
CTAACAATATGTGCAGGTGCGTCTGCTTGACCGGCGCAAAATAGGGAGATACTGCGTCTGCATTCTGCCCAAACCGCTTAATTCAAGCGATTTGGGGGAGAATGGGCAGGGAAAATTGCCGCAATTTTTTGGACGAAGAAAACGTTTGAGTCAAGAATTTTTATATTTGATGGGTTGTTAGAATTTGCCTATAACACAAATTACCCAAGGAAAAATACCTACAAATGTTTTACACTACCATTTGGAACTGTCACAACCAATATGTTCTTGACACCGTTCCCGCGATATTATATCATTGTTACGCCGACTCTACACTGCCCTCAGTTTTTCCAACTATGTTGGAGCCGCGATGTAAAATTGATATGAATTTTGAAGTGTTATTATTGGTTTGTGTCGCCCTGAAGCGTATTTTCAAAACGATGAAAAAGAATGCAACAGAAAAACATTTAGTCGTTCCTGCGAAATTGGAAACGCTACTTTTCACGGACATCCGTTCGCTTATCGAATCAAGCCGTCAACGGGTTGCTACTGCTGTCAATATGGAGTTGAATCTTTTGTATTGGAGTGTTGGTAAACGAATCAACGATGAGATACTCGGTGACGAGCGGGCTAAAAATGGAAAACAAATTGTCGCATCGCTAGCACGACAATTGACAGCAGAATTCGGTAAGGGGTGGAGTGAACGTCTGTTGGTATATTGTGTTCAATTCGCACAAAAATTCCCCTCAAAAAAGATTTCGCACACACTGTGTGCGGAATTGAACAGGTCTCAAATCCGTCTCGTTCTTCCCATTGACAATTCGCTTAAACGTGATTTTTACATTGAGATGTGCAAAGCGGAACGTTGGAGCGTACGAACTTTGCGTGAACGGTTACAGAATGTATTTCCGTATGCTAATGCCTACGGTTAATAACTCAAACGGTAAGGTAAGTTTCATTTACAGTTTGAGTTACGAATTGTAACTTCACTACTGTTCGTGGCTGTTGCATATCACTTCAATATCCATCGCAGTATCACATTGAACACATTTTTCGGGTCTATTGGTTTCGTTATATGGTCGTTCATACCGGCTTGAATACTTATATCGCGGTCACTCGACATTGCGTGAGCGGTCATCGCTATTATTGGTAACTTTTCAAATCTCTCATAACTGCGGATAATCTTTGTCGCTTCAAGACCGTCCATTTCCGGCATTTGTATGTCCATCAAAACGAGTTTGTAATCCTTTTGTTGAACCATTTCTATCGCAATACGTCCGTTCGCCGCTGTATCAACCTCGAAACCGTTGCTGCTCAAAATCTCACGCGCTACCATCTGATTAATCTTGTTATCCTCCACCAACAGAATCAACGCCCCTTTCACTTCTTGCGGAATAATTACGCTACTATCGCCGTTTTCGTCTATAATCGCCGACGAACTATCGTCACCCGACAATTGCGATTCCAACGGCAAATCAAACTTCGCTGTGAAGAAAAACGTTGTTCCGGTTCCTTGTACACTCTCGCACCAAAGTTTTCCTTTCATCATCTCAACAATACTCTTACAAATTGTCAACCCTAATCCCGTCCCGCCGTACTTTCTCGTCGTCGAAGTGTCCGCCTGACTGAACGGTTGGAAGATTTTTTCAAGTTGAACTCTCGTCATACCGATTCCCGTATCCTTCACCGAGAATAACAGCGTTTCCGAATTTTCGTCGCTGGCATACGGCTCAACTTTCAATGTAACCGAACCGGCTGACGTGAACTTTATCGCGTTTGTCAGTATGTTCACCAGAACCTGTTGTAACCGTACCGAGTCACCAATCAACTTCACCGGAATCAACGGACTGCAACCTATAATGAGTTCCAGTTTATTCTTCTTTGCGGCTTCGCCAACGATATTACTCAGCCCATTCACAATCGACAGCACGCGGAACGGACGGTATTCCATCGTCATCTTGCCCGCTTCAATTTTCGAGAAGTCGAGAATATCGTTGATAATCCGCAGCAGGAGTGACGCGGATTGCTCAATGTTCGTAAGATACGTTCTTTGAGTTTCATTAAGTTGTGTCTTCAACGTGAGGTGCGTCATACCGATAATCGCGTTCATCGGCGTGCGAATTTCGTGCGACATATTCGCCAAAAATTCACTCTTTGTTTTCGCCGCAGTCTCCGCCTGTTGTTTCGAGTACGACAACTCATTCACAACACGTCGCAGATTCTTTGTTGACAACTGCAACGTTTCCTCTGTACACTGCATACGCACGATGAGGTGCGACGTACTAAAAAAGACTATCAATATCACAATGAAAAAACCGTCGTGAAACATCTTCGCGTACCAGATTTTTCCCTGCCACATTTCCGCCGGATAGTCAACACCAACTATCCCGTCGAATTTGCCATCTGGTGTGAACAACGGTTCAAACGCGGTTATCCAAACTCCCCAATCATCCTGAACCGGAATTGAGTTTACGTCGCCCTTGTTTGGCTCTTTGATTAGTTCCGGCGGACGGTCTTTGTTATTTTCGTAAATCGCCAGCATCGTATATGAAACCCGATACTGTTCACCTATCATTGTTCCGCGTTCGAGTATATTATCAATAATACCATCCTCATTCCTATCTACTGGCGGGGCAACGATAAAGCAAGCCATCCGCGAATCAATGAAACGCATCGTGTAAACTGAATCTATATGAACGCTATTCTTTTGTATTTCCGTGAAAAGACCGCTTAACTTAACGTAAGTAGGGTCGTCTTCGGGCGTTCCGTTTTCCGCGCGAATGCGATACAAGTGAATCGCGTCGTCCGCCTCATACGAGAACCAACGTCTCGCACCGGAATACACAGTAACCCATTCCTCCTCATCCGGTACACCTGCCGCGTCCGGTTCTTTCGTGACCGACTGGATACGGTACGTTGTAGCATCCGGAACTGAATCCCAAACACACGTGATACGAACTTTCGCGGGTTTGCCGGTTGCTTTGGTTTGCTCACGAGAATTGGTGCGGATAACTTTGAACGCTGCTGGTACCGCAAGTTTTTCTGTCAGTTTAGTGTTCCACAAACCCAACTCGCCGCCGTCGGACGGGTCTTTACTTTCGTCCGCTGGTTTAACGCCGTCAGTAACAACAGGAGGAACTTTGTCAGAAATCTCACCGGCTTTCGTTGTGACAATTTCAGACCAACCCGAAAAAACATCCGTGTCACCCGCGACAATTTTCCAGTGGTCGTATTGCGAGATAAGCGACGCGCAACTTCGCACACCTTCGACAAAGTATTCAGTAGTTTGCGCACGCTGAGTTTTCAACGTCATCGCGAGACTAACCATTCCGGCTGCCGAAATAGCAGCCAAAGCACCCCAATTAGCCAAAATAAACGAAAAACTACGGTTACGGCGGCGAAAATATATCGTCCAAATGACCATTACCACTATCGTAAGGAAGGCAATCACGGCAACATCTGCGTAGTCCCAAAAGTTTGTATCTATTACTTTGATTTCCATTGTAAACTGGGTACGTGTATAAATAAGGCGCAACTAATAACAAAGTCAAATGAAATAACGAAGCGAAGATTCTACCATATAATTCGTAGAATTATTAGTATGGGTGAAAAAATTTTTACCCAACAAAATTCTAATTCACGCCCCACTTGACTTCCATTATTTATAGTGATAAACTCACTGGCGCGAATGTTGTGATGCCGTAATGGAAATTTGTAAGCGTTCGCGGATAGTTTTTCACCACGAAGGATACAGAAGGTTCGTTATTATTTTTTTGTTCGTGTATTTCGTGTGGTTCGTGTTAAAAATCCACCCGTAAACACAAACAATTTTCAACATCCCGCTTTCCCGAAAATCAAATTTCAACAACAAACCAAATGTCAACATACATAATCCGTTACGGCTCGATGCGGTTTCTTGGTGAGTTTACCGCGCACGAAAGCATTCCCGAATTACATCACGGGACGAGTGTGATTGTGCGTACTAGCCGTGGTCAGGAGGTTGGAAAGGTGCTTTGTGAAGCGACAGAGGAAGCGTGTAAACGGATTCCCGAAGAACACGAGAGGGGACGAATTGTGCGGCTGATGTCGCGTAGTGACGAGGTTGAGCAGAAGCGGATTCGCGAAGGCGAGCGGGGCGAGTTTGGACGTTGCGAGGCAATTATCAAGCGTATGGAACTGAATATGGGCTTGGTACGTGTCGAACATATTTTCGGCGGTGAGCGTATCATTGTTTACTATGTCGCGGACGGACGAATCGACTTTCGCGAACTGGTAAAAGTGCTTGGAAACGAGTTTAAGACACGAATTGAGATGCGGCAGATTGGTGTTCGCGACGAGACAAAACTGCTCGCGGAGTACGGCGATTGCGGACGCGAAGTATGTTGCAATAATTGCCTGACAGAAATGCCGCCGGTGTCGATGAAGATGGCGAAGTTGCAGAAGGCGACACTCGACCCGACAAAGATTTCGGGACGTTGCGGACGGTTGAAGTGCTGTTTCCGTTATGAAAACGAGGTATATGTTGAACTGCAAAACAACTTGCCGCAAATCGGGAAACAGGTAGCAACGCCGCAAGGCGAGGGTAAAGTAATCGGACACGACATATTACAACAGAAGGTAGTAATAGATATAAACGAAATCGGCAGGAAAACGTATTCGGTCAGTGATGTCGCGGCGGGTAATGAGGTTTTGCGTTAGTTGTACCGTACTACTCACCGTCTCCGTCGGTTAAAACCGACGGCAATAAATAAGTTGCACTTTCCAAAAATTCACGATGGTAAATATGCGTAAAAAACGGTATCATGAAGTTGTCGCGAGTAAACCTTAATTTGGAAAAATGTAAGACACACAACTTGCCTACTAAGTTTTTTTCACAGGTAGTCAAGGATAGATAAGGGTAGAATACAGGAAACTACCCTTACCTATTCTTACCTACTTGTGAAAAATGACTTTGGGCATTCCTAAAAACCTCAAATTTAACCGCAGAGTTCGCAGAGAAACGCAGAGATTTTATTTTGAAAATCTTTTGTAATGATTTATAATAGAATAAGTTACAAAAAATACCCCCGCGACTCTTTGTGTCCTCTGCGTTAAAAAAGAGGGGAGTGTTCACTTAAAGATAGTTTTTGTTGTCCACGTATAAATTTGACAATTTAAGCAAAATACAACATATAGGAAAGACAAGAAACACGACATATTTTGTTACCTATACGCTGTATTTTATCTAATTTTAACGACTCCGAGTTGAATTTGCGCATAACTATCTTAAGGAGTAAAAAGTAAAAGAGTAAAAAAGTTTTTGCACTTTCCCCATTGACAATTTATGAAAATTAGAATAGAATACTCACTTCCTGTTCGCGATATGTTTTCGCGAACAAGTTTCACAACACATTTTTTCACAAGGAGAAAATTATGTTAAGTTTTGATTTTGTTAAAACGTTCGTAAATCAAGTTACCACAATGTTAAAATGGGGGGGGGGGCGCAATTTACGGTAAATACCGTATTCACTGTTCTCGTTCGGCTTTTACTTTGGTTGAGCTTCTTGTTGTTATCGCCATTATTGGCGTTCTGATTGCTTTGCTCTTGCCCGCTGTGCAAGCCGCCCGTGAGGCGGCTCGTAGGATGCAGTGTACAAACCAAATGAAGCAATGGGCGTTGGCAATGCACAACCGGCACGATACCCTTCTGACACTGCCAGCGGCAGGAGGTAATGGTAGCGGTGTTAATGCGGTCGGTTGGGCGGTGACGTTACTTCCCTTTATCGAACAACAATCCGTAACGGATATGATTCAAAGCGGCGGAACGGCGGCTTCCATATCAGGAACGTACAACTATCCTCCGGGACCCAGTCAAAGTTTTGATGGTGATTACAAGCCGTGGAATGCCCGAATTGCATCCCGATGTTGTCCCTCGGATGCCGCAAGTTCTCGAATAGGTCCCGGAACCGGAACTCCTAGCGCACCCGTTACGGAAGGAATGCACACTGGCGGAATAAGTTATCGGGCGTGTGCTGGGGATGCTGCTTGTCAGGATAACGCGGGAGCATCCCTTTTGGTAAAATTACGAGGTGCGTGCGGTTTTGAAGATGGACGAAATTTCGCATTCATTAGCGATGGAACGAGCAACACGTTTTTACTCGGCGAATCCTGTGTTACTCCGCAGGGAGACACGAGTTTGGCAAAAGCAGTAGTTGCCGACCCCGGAAGTAACGGGCGAACACCAGACGGAATGTTGCTTCTCCTCGACACGGCAGACAGGAGAAATCTACGTGCTTCGGCAGTCAATAAACCGAATCTTACCCCTTGGAAAGGAACACGTTGGAATGATTGGCAGTTGTTTAACGCTGCTTTTCACGGGATTATGCCGCCGAATTCGGTTTCCGCTTTAGGGTATAGCGGAAATGTCATGAACGCTCCGGCGATAAACTTGTCGAGTTATCACACCGGCGGAGCGAATGTTGCGATGTGCGACGCTTCCGTTCATTTTATTTCCGATACGATTAACTGTTCACGCACCAACTTAACGACGGGAGCCGGTGCAACGGTGTACGGCGGAAAAACAACGGGTATTAACTCCGGCGAAGTCGAAATTTGGCACGATATTGCTACGGCAAACGGCACCTTTGGTGAAAGTCCATATGGCGTTCTCGGTGCTTTGTCCACCGCAAATTGCGGCGAATCGGCTTCGTTAAAATAATTTAGAGTAGTGAGTGATCCCAGTGCTTTCGGCATACGGCGAAATACATACTACTCCAACTAACTCATAACTACTAACTCAAACTATTAATCATGAAACATTTTGAACTCATACTCATACTGATTTTAATTTTCCTCGTCGGCTGTTCGGACAATTCAATCAAGGTTGTCCCGATTCACGGCACGGTGACACAAGCTGGCAAGCCCGTCGAGGGAGCGATGGTCGTGCTGTCGCCGAAGTCCGATGAGAACCGCAGTGCTTCCGGGATTACCGACAGCGCGGGCAACTTTGAAGTCCTCACTTTGGGGGCAATGAAAAACGGAGCGATGCCGGGCGAATATGCGGTATTGATTTCCAAGCATATTCTTGTCGATGCCAACGGCAGAGAGATACCGGAACAGAAGGACACCGCATACAATCCGATGTCAACGGCAACGCAACCGCCGATAAAAAAAGCGGTTCTGCCGAAAAAATACAACGATTCGTCAAAGCCGCTGTTCACAGTCGAAGTCAAAACAGGAAGAAACGACCCGCTGGTACTGGAGTTAGAATAAGTTGGGGATTGTCCCGTTGGCGAAACAAGTGTTTTGAGCAACGGAACAGCCCACGCCGCTAACGCTTGTGGCTCTGATATTAACGTGATAGAATAGCCGAGTCATGATGTTTTTTCCAGCCGACCATTTTTCGATTTCATTAAAACCCTTTTCACAAACAGAGGTTGCTATGTTTGAAACATTCCATCGAACCATAAAAATTTCCATTTTACTTTGGGCGGTAATATCGGTGATATCCTCCATTGCCGCCGAAAACATCGCTCCGAAAGCGAAAGTTACCGCTCAAAGCGAATTCAGCAAGGATTTCCTTGCCAAGTTTGCTGTTGATGGAGTCGTTCCTGCTTTGCTGTCCCAAAATGATACCAAGCAGGCGTGGTGCGTCAAAGGAACACAAGGATACAGCGGCGAATTCCGCCTCGAATGGGATGAACCGCAAACTGTCGCCGAAGTCGTCTATTTCGGTCGAACGGCGATGATTCTCGACGAGTGCTTTAAGGATTATGAACTTCTGATTGATAATAATCCCGCGCCGATTTTGAAAGGTACTCTGCAAAAGAAGCACGGGGCGCAGCGTATCACGTTGCCGCAACCCGTCAAGTGTAAAACATTGACACTCCGATTCCTCAATTCGTACACCGACACGTACAACCCCGGTGCGTCGGAAATTGCCGTTTATTCAGCCGTTCCTACCGACAAAGAACTTGCTGTGTTCACAAGCGAAAAACGAACTCCCGAAGAAAACGCTCTCGCCGAAAAAGTCATTAACGGCGGCTTCGGTTTCAACGAAATGCTCGTTGTCGAACGCAAGCCGCTGCAAACTTCACACGTCTATAC
>JAITST010000247.1 GCA_031287585.1 Planctomycetaceae bacterium
CCCCATTTTAACATTTGGTTAATCTGTGTTTTTACATAATTTGTCATGATTTTTTCCTTTCGAGAAAAGTTTTGGTGTAATTTTGCTCGCGGAAACATATCGCAAGCGTAAGTGTGTTATTCTACATGATAGCACACAAAAAGTCAATAGGGGAAATAAAACTTTTACACCCCCGCAATTTTGTTTGCAGCATTACTTGAAACTTTCGCAATACGATTGCTTTCCGTGCCGTACCGGTATTGTTCCGACGGACGCTTTTCGTATTTTGCGTTAATGAGTTGTGATGTCTTATCGTATTCGTAACGTGTTGTTTTATCTTCCGAGAAATTTTTCCAGTTTGCTTCCGTCTGGTAACGGTTCGTAGAATAGTTGGGCTAGGTTTGTCTCTTCTATTGGGATTGATGCACGTTCAGGACGGTAGGTTAATGTGTCCGGTCTTGTTGGGGTAACTGTTAGTTTGTTGTGCAGTAGTTTTACCAGATTTGTTACAGTTTCCGTGAATGAGTTTAGGTTTATTGTTTGGAATAGTGTTTGTTTCGGTTCTTGTTTTTTGGGTTGCGGCGGGTACATTATTGTTGAGGCGTTTGGGAGAGCGGAATTTTGAGTTGGTGCTTCTTTTGACGACATTTCTACACGCAGTTTACTCCGGTTTTGCGTTGTCGAGTCTTCTGCGTCTGTTCCATATTCACCGAACAAAACCTGTTGCAAATTTTGAATCCGTCGGTGGTCTGCGAGAAAGTTTGGATTGTCCAATGCTTGTTGCAGAAACTGCGGTTCGATAAACAGCAGTAACACGTTGACAATTTCCAACCGCTCCGCTAACGACTTAAGAAGCGTTTGATTTTTCTGGTCAATGCCGTGAACTTCACAAAGTTTGTTAAACAATTCGCGTGGATTACCATAGCCGGTACCTATGTGCAGGTTATCTATAATTGGCTTGTAATACTTGTAAAGAACAAGCCCAATTATCAATGTCGTAAGCACCACCGCCGCGAAAATCGTCGCACCATAGATATTCAATGAGTCTGTTGAACGCGACTTACTTAGACCTTCCCGAACCGCATTCAACCTATCTTCGACAGCCGACGACTGAACCGGCTGCTTGTTTGTGTCTTTGCCTGTATACATTTCGAGATTTTCGGGATTGCGTAAGTTGAGCGACCTTGGTTTCTCGGTTGATGGTTTATTCTTATCCGTGTTTCGATTCGATTGACCGAGCAACTGGTCTTGTTTATTTCGATATGACGGCTGCGCATAAAGCGACGACACAAGAACGACCGTGAGAACTACTACTGACAGCAGTAGCCGATACAGCGACCTATTGAACAGTGATGTTCCAGTTACGGCTAATGATTTATATTGAAAATTCATCTTACCTCCTACATATCGCGGCACAGCCGCAAGCCCAAAAGGTTGGCAACGAATAAAAAATAATTGTGAATACCATTTTACTTACCCAACTTCGCTTGTGACCACGGTGCGGGACGGCGTTCTAAACTTGACTTTGCGGCGGCTCGCACATCGGGATTCGTGTCGCGGTGTAACGCCTGAACCAGCGTATTACGGCTTTCTTCTTTGCGACCGAGAGCGAGATACTCAGCAATTTTAACACGGATGTGCGGACTTTCACATGTCAACAACAACGAACACAACGCATCTTCAATCTGCGGTGCGATCGCGTTGACATCAATACACAACAACGCCTTCGCTTTCTCAATGTCGGTTCCGGTCATCAAAATCTCCGAAATCTCAATGCTGAATCTAGCGTCAACTTTACGAATAAGTTTGAGACTCGATTGCCGTTGTTCGTCCGAAAGTTGGTCGAACATATTCCAGAACCGCGAAAAATGAAATTCCGGTAACAATTTTTGAACCGTTTCACGAACAATATCATGCGGACTGTCAATGTAACGTAATATAGCGAATATCCCGTTCTGAATTTTTAGATTCTTCACGACTTGCATTGCTTCTACCTGAATTTGCGGGTCTTCATCGTCAACCATTTTCAGCAACAACTCATCAATGCTTTCGTCGCGAACACTATCAAGGTGTGGAATCACCGCCAGCCGTGCTTCAGGTTTACCGTTTTTGAGAATCGTCATAAATATATTACGGCGTTGGTCACGCGACTGCGGAACGATCACGGCAAGTTCAACCAAACCACGTTGACACTGTCCGTCGAGTTGTTTGAGGAGACTGCTGACGTTATCGAACCAGTCAAATCGTTTTACCAATTTGATGTTGTCGTGAAAGTCATACGTCACTGAACCGTTTGCAACTCTACATAACAACGCTCGTATGAACGGCGTGTCATTACGTTTTGTGAACGCGGTTACCACAAGCGGCGGCGGGTCTGGTGCGTTCATACAGTCCACGACGAACCGGAAAACGTAATCCCCCGACGATTGCTGCAATGTCCGCGCGATTGGCAAGTAACATTGATGAGCGGGATTACGAATCGCATCAACAAGCATCGGACTTAACTCGCTTATTAACGGATACAGTTCAAGAAATGTTTGCAAAATGAGCGGCGGGTCACTGCGTTTGAAGTTGTGAACGAACTCGTTCATCACACGTGTTATATCAGCGAGAACAACTTTTACGAGGTAACGATAACGTTTCCGGCTTTCGATTCGGTTACGGAGTTCGTCGATTAGACTAATTATCAAATCGGGTAAGAGCGATTCATTATCGAACTTGTCGCGGTAGTCGTGGTAGATGACGAGCAGGTCTGGAAGTGACTCGATGATTTTCATCGTTTGAACTGCCTTGTACGCATTTTTCCATAGATGTTCGTCTTCACTCAAAAGTGCGGAACGAATCGCAACGGTAAGTTTGTCGCCATGCTCACTGAGAAAATTGATAATAGGTTTGCCAAACACATCGAACTGCCGAATCAACTCTGTCAAACCATGCGTACCCCGAAGCGACAAAATACGCATACACGCCAAAAGTTGGATACCCGGAGACGAAGAGCGAAGCGCAGTATCCAACAGACGAGAAGCAGCCCGATCCTTCGAGTTCGCCAATAACTCGAGCGTCTTCTCGTAATTATATTTTTTGGTGTTACTGCTGGTGTCAGACATCGGAGCGGGTTGTTTGGTTATTATTCACAAATTGGAATCGCCCAAAAACTAGTGTCGCGTTATCTGGGTTTCGGCACGTTAAATAGGTTAAAAATAGAAGAACTGGTAGAAGCGTCACAACCTACCTAGTGTGTATATTTTACAAAATCGTTATAGATTCGCAACAGGAAATTTCTAAAAACGGCAAAAAACAATTCAGACGCAACCAAAATGTACTTGCCGTGGTTGAAAATTGTTTGTGTTGTGACGTAGATGTAACACAAATGTTGGTTGTGGGCTATTGAACGTACCGAATGACGCTTGTCGTCACGAAACAACGCGAATCTCTATCCCTCAAGCAAAAGTATTATCACAAGTATTTTTTACACTTGCTTAGATCGGGTAAAATAGTTAGAATTGGTGGTATGAATTTCACGCATTATTTTGAATTTATTTCGGAGCATATAATTGTGAAACGGTATGTTTGGGAGGCGGCCGAGTGAAAAATAATCATATTTTTCACTTGATACATTTGGGTGGAAAAACTTAAATGGGGCACTGAATAACTTTGAATCGGCGTTAAGCATAAATGCCAACAATAACGTCTATTACAATCAAGGTGAGACGAGCGAGGTTTACTCTGAACGAGATGAAGTAGTTTACAAGGTGATGGATACTTTGGAATGGCTTTTTTACAAAAGAGATAGCTGGGCGTGTTACGGAATTGTTGTTGTTGTTGTTGTTGTTGTTGTTGTGATTAGCGAAACTACTTAAATTATAGATGTTCCACTGCTGTTTCCACAAATTCTGCACACTACATATAATGGAGAAAAAATGAAATTTGATTGTTGGTATAAATTACCGCTTGATTCTATACCTGATTTTAGGTACAATGATGGTGCTGTGAGGTTGGCGGTTCAAAGAAGGTGGTCACACAGAATTTCCGTTGAGTCTGTTTAGTAGGGATGATAAAAAACAAATTATGTCGATTCCATCTAAAAAACTGACAATGCCAAAAGATGTACAATTCGCATTACCCAGATGAAGAAAAACCGAAACCAGCTGAGCCAGTGAAGGACAACATTGAATAGATAATTTAATTTATAAATGTGTTTCGCCCCCAAAAGATGATATGTCATTTAATTCTGACATCCCAAAACTCACTAAATTTACGTATTTTTCGTATTGTGATTTTTGGGAAAGTACAGGTATTAGAAAAAACGTAGAAAAATGGAGTTACTTTTCGGCATAGATGTTGACATTCCGTTTTCAACATAATTGAAAACATACTATTGTTTTGTTTGTATATTTCACACATCTTAACCCCTCTTCATAAAATGGAAGAAAAACCATACATGTTGCCCGTTCGTCAAATGATTCGTAATCTTCGTGCTGACCGTAACAAGGTCAAGTTAGCCGACT
>JAITST010000302.1 GCA_031287585.1 Planctomycetaceae bacterium
CCACTCCCAATTGGAGTATTCAAAACAGGTTGAGCGATTAGGACAACAGTACCAACAAGACTGGCGTTGGCTTCCATATAAACCGTGTGAGTGAAAATATTTTTACCATCTTCTTTTGATAACGTCGCTAACCGTGTTTGCTCTGTGATTCGTTCATTTACCTCTACTCCACGATGAATACGTGAACCTTTTGTTTCGGCTGTCCACATCACCAAGTCATTTGGAAACACCGAGTAAACATCAAAGTATAATGAATCACCGTTTTCCTTTTCCAGACATTCAATCCACACATAAAGAATTAGTTCGGCAAGGTCGTCTTCATTTTGAACCGTTACCGACGGAGCTGAATCCGCCAACGCTGCCGGATTCATTGCTACATTAAAATCGTTTGGACGTTGCCACTTGTCCAACACAACATCCATATCGTCGTCATCAATATTAACACGCAAAACCTTTCCCGGCGTATCGGGATCGTTTTTTAATTCGGGGTCACGGTCTGCTATTGTAATTACTCCATCGTTGTTACTATCCGTAATAATCAAACAAATCGCTCCGTCCTTGATTTCGACTTTTGCAGTCAAGTCGGTGCCGAGAGCGTTCCATGATTCGCCTTCGTCAAGCCAATCGAATGTTGGTGTTTCCAAAGGTATACTTTATTCCCTTCGCTTCTGCTGCTCTACAGAGACCTCGATTTCGCCCCAAGCGAGGCACTTGCCTTCCTTGTTAATGTGATAACAACGCACCCATTGCTTGCCCTCTTTGCAGAACTTTACCGAAAACCTGCCGTTAATGCCCGGTGCCAACGATGCGAGGTCTAACTCAATAGGGTCAGTATCCTTTTTCTTTGCATCCTCTTGTTCGATTTCTCCGTGGCTGACAATCAGTCGGATTTCGTCCGGTTGTCCTCCGCTAACCAATTTTCGAGAAAAATCAAGTTGATACTTTTTGTCCGTTGATAGTGCGGTATCTTGCAGTAAACGTATGTCCAACGTTTTAAGTTTTTGCCTTTCGTCGTCTTGCAATTCTTTAAGCGGACAATCCGTTAGATATCTGTCATATTGATATGCTATCTTTCGTAAGTCGATGTCAAAGGACTGTTTTGCATCACATAGAACCGCTACCATATTCAATTTCCATTCGTTCGTTTCCAATTTCCATTTGTTCAATCCGTTCTTATCCAATTGATAATCTTCTGGGACTTGTTTATCAGGATACGGCTCTTTTCTGAAAGCACCATTTTTTGGATACGGAAAATGGATGCAAACAAGAGTATTACCGCGAGTAAATACTACTTGATAGACAGAATGTTCTTCAAAATTACCAAATCGCCGGTCAAAAGAGATATTTCCGATGAGGTTCTTCTCGAATCGCGTATCGAAAAAGGAACGCGGAACATTCGGCGGCGGACAATAGCCCGTAAAGACACTAACCGCACTAGGCATCAAATAAACAAAATTTCCCGAATAAGATGCCATTGTTCCAATGAATGCTTTTTTGACATCAGAAAGTGAAGAAAATGTATTTATGTTGATACAAAATGACGTTTTAGCGGAATCTAATAAAAATCCCGAACGGGCATTTGGGGTAATTGGACTGCCATCAGAACGATGCCCAATCCCTTTTAACGTTCCAAGGTCAGACAAACATTTTTCACCACAAACCGTGTCGGGGGTATTCTGTATCCGATAGACAAATGGTTCCTCACTATGAGAATACGCATCCCAATTATCCCATAAATCCTTGAATGATTTCGGTTCCTTCGATGATACATCTGTTGGCAATAACGTTACCGTAAACAATACTATTGACAATAGATTAACGGTGAAATAAATACGCTGCATTTCTTTTTCTTATCGTAATGTATTTATCGGAAGCAAATTAGCGATTAGATTGACGTTGCTCGCTGTCAACTTGTTTTTGTAAGTTGCCCAAAGCATATTGACAGGCAATACCGGAGTTGTCTCATCCAGCATCAGACAAGCGTCATAAATGTAATCGTTTCCTGCGGTATTGCGCACAGCAACAGCGTGGTATCCCCAGCCCATCGTTACCCAATCCGTTGCAACCGTCTGGGTTCCGCCAACAGGCAAAATCTTGTTTGTTAGAAATGTAACACCTGACGGTGTTTTGATATTTTTTACAACCAAATTATCTCCCAATAAATTGGAAAGAGATACGACTCCCCACGCCATATCAATGCAATTCGCCATTGCTAGTCCGCCCGCTCCGGTTAACTGATTATGATATGATGTCAAATTAAAAAAAGAATACGATGACGAAACAGAACTCCAATATCGGGGAGCAGTCCAGTCATCATAATTGAAACGTGTATTCGCCTTTTCCGTAATTTTTTGGCTGACTTGTTGAACGGTAGTCATTCCGTTGCACCAAGCAGCGGCTGTTAACATTTCCAGAATGGTTACCCACGGTTGAGTTTTATTATCCGTCGTACCGACATAGGTGTAACCATTTGGAGATAGAACGGGTACGGAATCAGTAGTATCCGCCGGATCCCACGGGTCTTTTGGCACATCAAGAATGGTATAGAACGTCAATTGGTCGGTTGTGAGTGCCGTACCTGTTCCGGTAGTTTTGTCCGTTATTTTCGTGACATTCCAGACAAACGTTCCCTGTTCTTTTTTGAC
>JAITST010000363.1 GCA_031287585.1 Planctomycetaceae bacterium
GATGATTCGGTATGCCGACGACTTCGTTATAACGTCAAAGTCAACGTCCATTCAAGTTGCCTGAAGGGACGAATTGGTATCAACTGGTGTACAAAACGCTGGGAGTGTACCAAATAAAAATGACTAACCGTGAATGCTAAAAATGAGTACATCAATGGAAGCCGGATGTGGGAAATCTACAAGTCCGGTTTGAAGAGGGGCAAGGAATGCCTCGACTACTCGAATGGTGGAAAACCTATTACAATGGATTCCCCATTTATTTTTACACACCTGTCCGATATTTTTGCTCTTGCATTATCCCGCCAGAATTTGTTATCATTGTGTATGTTCCGGTTTTATTTTTCATACGTTTCCTTCTTTCTTGTGGTAACTTTGTTGGTTGTCGCTGGCGGGTGTTCGTTTGGTCGGCGGCAGTTGTCGGATTTAATTTTGTCAGGTGTTATCACCGACGATAGTATTGATTATATTGATTTCGATGACGACGGACGTGTGACTCAACGTGAGCAAACGATGCCGCGTGCTGCCACTTTACCCAAAGACGATGATATTGTTGTAAAACCTTTTGCTGATGTTTCGCCCGATGAAGTTGAACTTTATCGCCTCGCTCTTTCACAGTGTGTTTGGGGGCGGAATCTTTTCGTTGGTTCTTCGGCGGGACGTATTGACAAAGAGCGGCTCATTACCGCCTTGCAACGTCAGCCCACTTCTAACTACGAACGTCTCAACGGTCTCAAAGGTACTAAAACTCTTGGTAGTAATACTGACAAGTTTTCAGATTCGATTCTGTCGCAATATCGCTGGTATTCGCAGTCGTTTGATTTGATCGAGAAAACGCTCGTTAAGGAACTCGCGTTTGCCGCGACGGAAAACATTGTAGATACCGAAGCGAAACGTTTACCGGCAAACATTATCGCTCCCGTTATTGCTCTTACTAACGACGAGAAATCGCTTGTCCGCTTAAACGCTGCGATATTACTCGCTCGGATTATCAGTAATGACGACGTTAAACTTATTGCATCAAACTTCATTGACGAGTCCGCTATTGCCGGTTTGCTTGTGAAGGACTTGTCTGATAAAAAACTTACAATTGAGGTTCGTTGCGCCGCGGTTGAATCTCTTGGGAGGTTGACTAACGTTAAAACTCCGCAATTTGTTTCGCTGCTGAAAATCGCCGCTCCCAAACAGGCAGGTAATCAAACCGATAACGGTATTCCGTTGTTGTACGCCGAGATGCTTTGTGCATTGTCTAGCCGTATTCCACCCTACGAAAACGATGCGTTCAAAACAGCACTCAAAAGTTTGTCGAAGGAAGTACGTATTGAGGCGGTTGCGGCTTGGCGGCGTTATGCTCCGTCTGCGGATTCAAACGATTCTACGGTCGAGTTACCGCCTGAGTTGTTTGAACTTTTAGAGAAGGAACAGAACGCGGATGTTTACGGTGCGGTTCTGTTGACGTTGGCGGAATGGCAACATCCTGACGCGATACGATTTTTACGGGCTTCGCTCGACGACCAGTATGTACCGGTGAAATTGGCGGCGATTGAGGCACTTGGAGTTTACGGCGGCAACGACGCGAAGAAGTTGTTATGCGAAACGCTGCATAATACGTCACCGCGACTGCGTGCCAGAGCGGTGCGGGCTTTGCGGGTGATGAAATGTTATGACGTGATTTTTCAGACCAACATTGTTGAGGATAAGTCACAGGAAGTGCGGAGTGAGGTTGCGGCGGCACTCGCGGACAGTCAAACTTCGGAAACGTTAGCGATTTTACGACGTTATTGGAACGATGTAAGTGCGGCGGTTGTACGTACTGCGGTAACGTCGAGTAATGCTTGGGAGTTGGAAGTTGCGGCACCGATGTTGTTCGAGATGATGTCGCGGCAATCGTTTCCGCAACGGGTTTTGGCGAGCGAGACGTTGGCGAAACGTTGGCAACACGGCGGCGATACCGCGTTCGACCCGAAGGATACGCCGGAGAATCGGGAATTGACGCTACAACTTTTGGTTGAATTGTTTGAACGTGAGAACGAGAAACTTGCAATCGGTAAATATGGTAGTAATGGGGTTAAATCGCGTAACGATACGGTAAACGATATACTCTCCGGCGGAACGACTGATACGTTTGACGATATTGAACCGGTTTCGTTTGTTCGCCATTTTGACAATATCACTAACGATGTTATTGTTAAAGACGTGCGGCGTTTGCTTGATGTTATCACGTCGGCGGATAGTTCGCGTGAACAACAGCAGGCGGTCGCGGCGTTGGTATCGGTTAATGATTTGGTCGGTGTTCTCGAAACGATTCAGCGTGATGAGCGGGATTTTGCTTTGCCGCGACAGGTTTACGAGGACATCTTGCCGAAAGTGGAGCCGATTTTTGAGACGTTGCAGTTTTTGGAATCGAATAGTTTACAACAACGGCGGCGGGCGGCGGTGGCGTTGCAGGAGTCACGCGGTAAACTCGGTTCGCTCGCGACACAACGGTTGCTGGATATTTCGTTACGTGAAAATGACGCGATGATTTTGGGAATCACGCTTGATGTTTTGTCACGGAATAACGAACGTGCGGTTAAGCGGCTGGCGGTGAAATGTTGTCAGCATCCGTCGGACGATGTACGGCGAAATGCGTATCGGCGGCTCGGCGGATTCGATGACGCGGTGACAATGAAGTGGCTTGTTTACGGTTTGAACGATAAGAATTTGGATGTAGTTCAAACGGCGATAGAGGGTTTACAGGGAAAGACGTTGGAAAAGGTTGATGACAACGAGTTTGTCGCGGAGTTGCAGAGATTGGAGCGTTCGCAGTCGCAGGTAATACAGTTGAACGTGGCATTGTTACTGGTAAAGTTGGGCGATAAAAACGCGCGAGAAACGATTGAACGAATCTCAATGTCAAACGATAATTCGGTACGCCAATACGCGGCAAAAAGTTTGGCGCGATGTAACGACACGGAGTACCTGCCGGAGTTGATACGTTTTCTTGATGATAACAGCAGTATAAACAGAATCGCACTGGAAGCGTTACCCAAAATCACAGGACGCGACATGGGAGCAGCGTTACCAGACGGAGATAATTCGACACAAGCGAAGGTATTGAGATGGAAAAAGTGGTGGGGAACGTATAAGAATCCGCGATGATATACCGTTGGCTACTTCGTTTTTTGTGGAGGATGCAAAATTATTAACCGTTCACGGACATAGTAAGATTCACCTCAGAAGCATGAAAAAAGATTTTTAGAGAGAGTTCACTTAAAGATAGCCATAAACTTTTGTTGGTACTGTTTGAACACTTCGGGTATTGTCAACGCGTTCCATAAGCGTAACGTCAAATCAACCATCAGAGGACTCTTTGACACGCCCTTCGTCCGCCTCGTAAAACGCCCCCAATGATGCCGCGTATTTCCATTGTCCCGCTCGATCATCACCGTTCCGCTCTTGCCAACACCGTGCCGCTCCGCTGGCAAAACCTTCCAAACGCATTCCAATCGTCCGTGTAAAACACTGCGTTTTTCAGGTGTTTCACCTTACCGTACAATCGCCGGAACATCGCAGCCGGGTTGTTTTTTGGCGACCACCGAACGTCCATCCGACAGTTCGCCGACTTCAACGGTCAAACGCTTTGATGACCCGGAGTTTGTTGTCTTTTTTTATGAAATGCCGCATCTCGTCAAACTCAATTTCCTGAATGTCCTCAGAAATCTCCGGTTCCGGCGTGTTCAAACTGGCTTCTTTGATCCATCGGTAAATCAGCGAGCGGTCGCGTCTGAACACCTTGCCGAGCATACTGTAAGACGCTTTGGCAAGCGAATAAAGGACAACGCAAATGGCTTTTGTGCCGATAATTTTGTCGTTAGTGCGGTCGTCACCGACGACAAAATGCCGTCCACAGTCCTTGCATTTATAGTGTTGTTTGCCGCATGTAAAACCGCTCTTGTGAAAATGCTCCGAATGACAGTGCTTGCAATCCATTGGCTTGACAACCTCAGTGAATGGGCTTGCTATCTTTATGTCAACACTCTCAAGCATTTAACTCAATGTAAAAATGCGTTTTTTATAGCGTGTTAGGATGACATTTTTGCCACAGTTACTTGGAAAGTGAACCTGTACAACTCATTACTTCATTGCGCTAATTCCATAATCACACCAACATAAGTGGAAATAATTCTATAAACAACCAGCCCAATAAAACACGCAACTATCGAAAAAATTATCACATATCCAAGTACCGAAATTTGCTTCATCGTCGCCATCACGTCTTGTACCAAGACCTTGACAGTTCTGTCGAGCAGTTCAGGTGTGTCACCGGATTCGTCGCCGACAACAACACTTTCCCGCAACTGCCAGTTCAAACGCCCCGCATGTGCAAACGCTTCGCTCATCGACTCGCCTCTCGCAATCGCACGCCGTATCGGCTCGCTGTAATCGCTAACAGGAGCGAACGCCGCCGCGTCGAATGAAATCGCAAGCGAGTTCATCACGTCCATTCCTGAATTGAGAGTCATACTAAGTGACCGAGCCAATCGAATTTCCGCCTGTAACTTCAGCAACTTCCCAACTTTCGGAATCGCCAGCATGACATATTGAAACGTCTTACCAGAAGCCGACAAACAATAACGATACATAACAAACCCAACGGCGAAAACAGCAGACAAAAATGCCGCGTAGGTAATCAAACCCGGCATCCCGACTAATCCAAGTCCAAGCATATCCAACCGCGTTCCGGTCATCTCTTCGAGAACACCCATTATCAAAATAATCACACCGATAATAACAAGAGCAATCACTAACTCAAAAACCGGAAAGAAAATAGCACTGCGAAATTCACGTCCCATCGCAATTGTCCGCTCGTAATCGTCCGCCAACTCCGACAATGTCTCACTAAGCCGCCCTGACCGTTCCGCAACATCAATCATTCCAACAAACAAATTGTCAAAGCAAGAGCGTTCCAACCGAACCGCCTCAACAAACGAACAACCATCGTTGATATGCTCTAATACCGTTCTCCAACACCGCCTCTCACGCGAGTTACTACGTGATGCCTCGTTCTGTAAGAAACGAATCAAATCAATCCCAGCCCCCAAACTAATACCGCCGCGCCGACAAAAACCAGCAATCTGAACAATAGAAAACCGGCGAAAATTAAATAGGAACATAATAGTATCATAGTTGGTTAGTTAGTTTGAGAGGGAAAATCAATCACACATCTAACGTACACCATTTCACAAAAAAATACAAGTATTACCTTACCTGTATCACAATACGATGTCAACAACTTACAACGACTTTGCAAAGTCATTTTTCACAGGTAGGTAAGGATGGGTAAGGACAGGGAAGAGTAGAATACAGAAAACTATTCTTTTCTACCCTTAACTATCTGTGAAAAAAAACGAAAAGACATATAACTTGCTCACCAATGAATTTATGGAATAAGAAACATTAGTATTTGTGTGTCTTACGTTTTTCCAAATGAAATTTGCTCGCGACAACATCATGATGCCGAATTTTACGCATTTTACCATCGTGAATTTTGGGAAAGTGCAGTGTAATAGGAGTTGCCTAAAAATTACAATTCCATTTTCAATACGCGACTTGCCGCGAGAATGTACACCAAAAGTAACGGAATACATACGCTTGCAAAATAACACGATACAAACGCACCGAGAACCAAACTCAGTATCGTTAGAAGCAAAACGGCAACAGATAATTTTCGTAACCGTTTTGACTCAAAAAGTAAAATGCTTAATCCTGAAAAATTCATCATCGGACATCCGAAAAAGATTGCACAGAGTACCCAGCCGGATACTTTTGATTCGCTCCCCGCAGCCAAACAACCCGCCAGCATAGCAATAAAAGAAATCAGTATTACCTCGCACCAGATTCCCGTTGCAAAAAGTACAAAAAACTCATTGCATCCCGCCTGTTTTGCCCTGCCTAAATAACTATACGGAAAAATTATTGTAATTGGTTCCGTCAGTAATGTAAGAAAAGCGAGAATCCCAAAAAGTCCCGCTAACAAACTGAAAAAAATTGCCAATGGAGTGAAAATCTGATCACTTCCCACCGCACATAAAATGAATAACACACAAACCGGCAAGAACAAAAACCGCAACCAAGCCGGAATACTCAAAAAATTCATTTTTAACCGAACCCAGATTTGCGGCAGAAACCACAAATCCGATTGGACGTACTTCAAACCGCGTTTCGCCCAAACATTATTTGGGTCGAGCCGTATCGCTTCCATAAAAACACGGAATACTTCGTCATGCGTTCGTACTCCTATCATAGCAAACCCCTTCGCGGCGAAAACATTTGAATCCTCTGGTGAAATATGTATTGCGGCATCGGCATACTGAATGGCGAGTTCTTTTCTACCGGTCTCACTTTCGATATGAGCGAGGAGCCGTAAACTGTCGTAATGCTCTGGATCAAATTTCAACGCCCTTTGGAATGATATTCGTGCCTTATTATATTTGTTTAGACGGTAATAGGCATAACCGCGTTCATAATGATACCAAGCGTCTTCGGGGGAAAGTTCAATGGCTTTGTCAATGATTTTAATTGCTTTGCGATGATTTCCGAGCGAGTCCACACACCAAGCGAGAATATAGTAACCATAATCCCATTCAGGGGCGAGTGCCACCCCCGTTTCTGCCTCACTAATAATTTCCTTCAACTTTTTTCGGTTAGATGTTTTTGATTGTTGGACTGATAACATCATACACCACGCCAGAAATGTATGTGCGTGAGCATCGTCAGGAAAAGTTTTAAGATGTTCCCGCAACTCTTTCTCGGCAACGTCGTATCGTTTCATATCTACTAATACGTTGACACGCTCGTGAAGTTTGTTCGATTCCTGATACATATAACCTGTCAGTGTTGAATTTTGATACGTAAGCATTCACTGATATTTTTTAATAACAAAGGACGCAGAAAAACGCGAAGTTTTTTATTGCGGTGTCGTTGACCGAATTGCGTAGTAATTCGCCAAAAATTGAAAACCAATGAACATTAGGACGACCGGAATAATAAAAACGCTGTTGACAAGTGACGCGGCAATGAGCCCGACCATTGTTAGTGTGTAAAGCCCGTAGATTAGCCGCGTCTTGGGGTCATCCGCTTGCAATGTACTTGTCAACGGTATAATAAGCAAAAGTACACCGAAACTGGTTATCTGGACCACTTCAGATTTGCCAAAGATGATACCGAGTATTCCAAGAGGAAGGAAAGTTGCAAAAACAATTCCCGATAATTTTTGTCTTATATTCATTGCCAGCCGTCCCCAACGGCTAAAAAGAAGGAGAAAATATGTTATTGGTGAACTAAACCAACTCATAAAAACAAACATAAGATACAAAATGATAAGCGGCAAAATAACCGGTGTCCACTCTGGATTATGCCGCATTACTCTTCTCAAAATGTTATACCCAATTAGAAATCCAACAATAAGTCCCCATTGCATTGACGCTGAAAGCCGATTCATCATAGCGAAAAATTGAAACATACCGCGATAGAAAAAATGGTGCATTTGCAATGCCTGGAGCAATCCTTCCCTTGCACCTTCGTTGTTTGAGTCAAGACGTAGTGCTTCCCGAAACGCTTCAAATGCTTCTTTCGGTTGGTTTGAATAGATGAACGAATATCCACTCGCAATATGGGCGTGAGCATTTTCCGGTTCATTTTTGACCGCCAGTTGCGCAATGCGTTGTGCTTCTTCGACATTGCCAAGTTGCGATTCGATTTGCGATAACATTGTCAAACTCTGATGATGTTCGGGATCAATCGCCAGTGCTTCGAGAAAAAATTGTTTGGCTTCTTCACGACGATTTCGTGACATAAATATCACACCGCGAAAGGCAAGATAATCAGGGTCATTACGGTCTAATTCAATGGCTTTCCTGATAGCGGCATCGGCATCGTCGTATTCTTTTCGCAGTAACAGGATAAACGAAACAACATAATGACCGAAAGCGTTTTCAGGGTCAAGAGCAACAGCACGCCGAGCAATCTCCAGCGGGTCTTGCGGCGGCTTGACTTCATCGACATAACAAAACGCCAACAGAGCGTACGCGGGAGCGAAATCCGGCGCATCGTCGATAATCCCGCGAAGTTCCTTCACCGCGTCGGTTGTGCGTTTCGTCTGCATCAAAAGTTGAGCGCGTTCAAAACGTGTAAATAAAATATCTGACATTGTTGTATGAATTGTTTGAGTTGTTTGTTAACGCGAAAGAAGAAAAATGATTTCAATGCCGTACAAATGTGACAGTTTACCGGTCAGGAAACACGTGCGTTTTTCATATTAAAAATTCGTCTAATCATGTCGTGTTTTCAGGTATTCGATAATATCGTCATACGCGCCAGATTCATTGGCGTAGGTGGCATAGTTCTTGGCGGACGCGAACCACTCCGTTGTCGTTGGTTTGGTACGTTTAATGACCTTCAACAGTGTTGCCGTTGAAAGCGGAATCGGTCTGCCCGTTTTCATCGCTTCGGATAACGTTTCTTCAATACAAGCGTCCACCGCTGCGGCAATGTCGGCACCTGAAAAGCCCTTGCTCGAAATTGCTAACTTTGCGTAGTCAATCGCGTCGGACGGTTTACCGGTCAAGTGAATCTTCCAAATCGTTTCACGGGCTTTCGCGTCCGGCGGCGGAACGAAAATGATACGGTCGAAACGTCCCGGTCGGCGAAACGCGGTATCAACATGCCAAGGCGCATTCGTTGCCGCAAGAACCAAAATACCGTCGTTGTCGCCTGTCGCACCGTCTAATTCGGACAAAAATTGGTTGATAATGTGCCGTCCAGCCGACTGCCGCATATCGCTCCGCTTTGCCGCCAACGCATCGACTTCATCGAAAAACAAAACACACGGCGTATTGATTCGGGCTTCGTCGAAAATACGGTGCAGTTGCTTTTCACTCTGTCCAATGTACATATCAAGAATGTCGTGCAGTCCGATAGACAGAAAACTCGCACGAATTTCACCAGCGGTTCCCCGTGCTAACAGTGTTTTACCGCAACCGGGCGGACCGTACAATAATACGCCGCCGCCTATCTTTTTGCCGTAAGCGGCAAACATTTCTTTATTTTGTAACGGATAAATAATCTTCATCCGAATAGATTCCTTGACCGTTTCCATTCCGCCGACATGAGCGAAACTGATTTTCGGTTTTTCAATATCGAACGGCGAAATTTCAGGAGCGAAACCGCCTATCGGTTCAGCATAAAGTTTTTCGTTGTCGGAGTCTGAATCAGATTCCGGTGCAAAATCGCGGCTGTTCAGATTGAAAAGCCGTGTCAATTCCGTGTCTTCGAGCAGTGGACTTGCCTGTACCGCCTGACGGTAAAACTTACGTGCTTCGTTTTGATTTCCCGACTTCTGCAAGACCTTTGCGTGAAGTAGTAATTGTGAAGGTGTTGGGTCGCCGTCAACCAATTTTTCCGTGAGTAACAGAGCATAAGAATTTTTGCCTTGCGCAAGAAAAACCTCAGCCAATCCCTCTTGTAATTCCGTCGAATGGGGCTCAATTTGCATAGCAGCCCGATACTCGGCTTCCGCCTCCTCGAACCGCTGAATCGCAAAAAGTTTCGACGCAACCAAACCACGAAGTTTGATATTGTTCGGAGAGAGTTCCAATGCTTCACGTAAAGAAGAAATTTCGTCCATTATTGTTGGTTTCGTTATTGTAAAAAATATAACCGTTTGCCAAAAACGTCTGACAACGGACGGTTTATTCTACTTTTTAATGTCACGAAAAACAAGAGGGTGTGATATATCTTCTGCCCGGTTACAGCACCGTCGCGACTATTCATCTCGTTGAAATCGAATCTATCGCTCCATTTACATTGACACATTAACGACCACTACTGGTCTTAAATTCTTGTCATTACCACGTAAAATCCAACCGTAAGAGATTATTATCACTCGTGATAGCCCAACATATTTCGGAAAATCGAGCAATATCAAATCCTTCCATATTCTTTACGGTTAATCAAGAACAGTTACCTCATCAACAACTCAATCGCTTCCTCAAATATTCCGCGCGTTTACTGTCTCTCTGCGCAACTGTCATCTCATCTGCGGTTGCTAGTTTTTGCAGGTGGGCGGGTTGGATGTGCAGCAGCAGGTCGTTGATTGTTTTGATGTCAGGTGTTTCCAGTATTTTCATATTTACTCCAAGCCGGACACTCGACAAGTGGTGCATCGCTTCTTCGGTACTAATCGTGTGAGCAGTCGAGAGCAAGCCGATTGCACGGTTACACTGGTCGAGCAACGTTTCGTGACGTTCGTTGAACAAGTATTCGCGGGCTTGCCGTTCGTATGAAATTATCTGTGGAATGATTTCACCAACTTGTTCAAGCAGACTTTGTTCCGTATGTCCAAGCGTGATTTGGTTGCTAATCTGGAAGAAGTCGCCGAGTGCTTGCGTACCTTCGCCGTAAATACCGCGTACCGCCAGATTCACCTTTTGCAACGACCGGAAAACTTTTTCAATCTCTTTCGTTATCACCAAACCGGGTAAGTGCAGCATAACACTCACCCGAACACCTGTACCAACATTCGTCGGACACGCGGTCAGGTATCCGAACTTCTCGTGATACGCGAATTGAACGCGGCTTTCGAGTTTGTCGTCAACTTCGTTTATTCGTTTCCAAACAGTTTGCAAGTCCAGCCCGCTCGTCATTGACTGCATCCGTAAGTGGTCTTCCTCGCAAACCATTACACTAAACTTTTCTCCCTTGTCGATGACAACCCCGCGCGGCGCGTCTGTATCGACCAACTCCGCACTAACAAGTTGACGTTCCAAAAGATAACGGCGGTCAAGCGGCTCAACGGATTCGAGGTCAACAAAGTAAACCGATTTCGCGCCGTACAACTCGCTTGTAATCGTTTTTATTTCGTCAACGATACGCCGCCGGTCGTTCGCTGTCGCACGGGTAATGAACGGATAACCCGTCAAATTCCGAGCCAACCGAACGCGGCACGAAATAACAATGTCACACTCCGGTCCCTCGCCGCGAAGCCATTGACCAGTCTGTGAAAGCATATTGTCTATTTTCATTATAATGTTTAGTTTTAAGTGATGGAATTTTAGATTTTAGATTTATGATTTTAGATTTTGTATGTATGTTATCACGCCCCCCTAAAATTTATCTTGGGAGAACATCTAATAACCTTTTCAACCGCAAAGGACGCAAAGAACCGCAAAGAAATGTTTTTTGCAACCTATTCTATTATAAATCATTACAAAAAATTTCAAAATAAAATCTCTGCGTTTCTCTGTGGACTTTGCGGTTAAATATGAGGTTTTTGGAAATGCCATTTTATAAAAAGTACGGAATGGGGACGTTTTCTGACTTCCCCTCTTCCCGTCAATACTCCCTGTATAAACAATCTAAAATCATAAATCTAAAATCTAAAATTCCTATATTCCAATCGGGAAAATTCTTGGCGTTTTGTTTTCCGGTACCGCTCCTTCTGGTATCGGGTCACCGGGTTTCCATGATTTTTTCCACGCATCCTTGTCTTCGTTCTCTTTGATTAGTCCGACACGTACCGCCAGATATTTCGGGGCGTTTGAGAAAATTTTGTCTAGTTTGTCCGTTTGCTCTTTTGTGAGCAACGCTAAAATCCTCGCCCGTGTTGCGGCATTGAGTTTGACTAACGGTTCCGCTGCTTCTTTCATTTCCTTCTGAATCTCTTCATTCGGCTTACCGTCAGACTCAAACATTCTATCCATATTGCGTTGTTGAATTTCCATTATTTTTTTGAGGACTGGATTAAATGTAACAAAGTGTTCCGCCTTGATGACGGCTATTTTCTTTTTTTGTTCATCTGTTAAGTTCAACACTTCGTATTGACCGAAGTCGAATAAAAAATTTTGCCCGTCGTTGGGTGATGCAGTGACTACCCGTAATTCTTTGAGTTTCTCAATCTGTTGCGGCTTCAATTCTTTATTAACCACTTCTGCCGATTCCTTTATCATTTTCACCTGTCTGTCAATCATCTTATCTGCGAATTTGTCAATTTCTTCGTCGGTCTTCGCCTCCGCAATTTCCTTAAACATAGGCATCATATCGTTACCCATTTTGCCCATAATTTCCATTTGTTTCTTTTTAATACTTTCGGAAAGTTCTTTGTCGATACCAATGTAATCACGAAACTCCTGTTGACTATCCGCGTCTTGCAAAAAAATTTGACCGTACTGTTCGTCGCCAAGTTTGTCCATCAATTCCGGTAACTTCTGAATTATACGCGGCATCAACTTTTTCACTCCGCTTTGCATTTGCCGCATTTGTTTTTGTTGATCTACAAGCATTTTGCGAACTTCTTCACGGCGTTCCGGCGGTGCGCTGTCAATAACTTTCTGTTGTGATTCAGACAACTTGACATCGGAATCGTTGTCCGCGGCGGATAACGTTAGCGGTAACGCGATAAGACAGACAATCGTTAGCACGATGTTGGTGAAATGTTTTTTCATTGTAAGGGTTCCTTGTGTAAAGGGTGGTTGAACCGTATGCTAATGCCTGCGGTTAATAAAGTGTTGTCCCTATGAGACAGTTTTTATTGTTCACTGCGCAACTTCGATTTCTTTTATCTGGTCGCGCAGTTTCGACGCTCTTTCGTATTCTTCGTAACGGACAGCGTCTTCGAGGTCACGGCGTAGTTTGATTAATTTTGTGCGATGGTCGGCATCTGTACCAGAGCGTTTGGGGACTTTACCAATGTGCTGCGATTCGCCGTGTATGTTTTGGATTAACGGTTCTAGTTGTTCGGCAAAACAAACGTAATCGTTCGGACAACCGAGCCGTCCGCGAGAACGGAAGTCGAAAAAACTGATACCACAAATCGGACACGTCGTCTGGTCGATGCTTTTCAGTTCTTCGTTCGTCTCGTTAAGTACGAACTGCTTCGCGGCGACATTCTGCGCAAGTGCCGCAGCCAACCCCGATACCTGATTGCCCGCCTCGCTAGTCTCGCTCAAGTAATCGCGCGCGTGATCTTCGCAAAGGTGTAGTTCCTTCGGTGAACCTTCAACAAGTTCCGTAATATGAAACGTCGCCGGACGTTCGCATTTTTTACATTTCATTGTTTGAGTAAAAGTGTAAAATGTTGAGTTTTGTTTAACGTTATACACAATACTTTACACTAATTGCGGTAAGAATACAACCGCCCCCGGAATTATTCATCCGCAAACCGCGTCGGTTGAAACCGACGGTAATAACTCGCAAGAGTACAAATTACCTAACTCTGACAAATCGCTCTATACTCCTCATAAGGTCCCATCGCTTTCGCTTTGTCAACAATTTCTGTTACGAATTTTTGGAACTTTCCTCCTTCGGCGGCGCTTATCCATGAGAAGTGTACACGTTCACTATCTATACCTAGCGCATCAAGCAAGTCTCGGAATAGCATCCATCGGCGGCGGGCGTGGTAGTTACCGGCGTTGTAGTGGCAGTCGCCCGGATGACAGCCGGAAATCAATACAGCGTCCGCACCGACTTCAAACGCCTTCACAATCAGATTGAAATCAATCCGCCCCGTACAAGGCAAACGAATGATACGAATGTTCGCGGGATATTCAAGCCGACTCGTACCTGCCAAGTCAGCACCCAAGTATGTACACCAATTGCAGACAAACGCAATAACTTTCGGTTCAAATGTTTCTGACATAATTTGTTGTTCTCAATAAAACGATGGTTGTGGATGAGATTACTCAAATCTCACGTGTAATTATAACCTCTTCCCCCTACCGTTGTGAAGCCGGTACAACCGAATTTTTATCTGATACCAAATCGCCAGCATTATTCCTATCAACACAACACAAACCAGCAGCACCAACAACACTAACGGCAATCCGAGCGAGAAAAACCATTCCGTTTGCAACCAAATTCCGCACCACAGCAATACAACCACAACCGTTGCCGCCGCCAGAAACGGTCCGAACGGTATCGCCGCACCGTAACCAAGAAACCACGTTATCAGTCCGACAACCACGCCCGCGAACGGTGCCAACGCAAACGCGAGTAACGCCGGTTGCCAACCGACGAACGTACCAATCATCGCCATAAAAGTTACGTCTCCGAATCCCATCGCCTCGACACGTAACGTTGCCCTTGCAACAAGCCGTACCGCCCAAACAATCCCGCCGCCAAACGCCATTCCGACCAGCGACGTGAAAAGCGAGTACGCTTGTAATTGGTTGCCAAGCAAAAGCCCGCACGGGATCCCAACGGAACCAAGTAACGCAAAAAACAAGTACCATTTCGTCGTTGATGATTGATATAACCGCCGCCAAAACAAAATCGCCGCTCGTCTCGTTCCAAGCCGTTGATACCAGCGTCGATCGAGCATCGCGAAACACCACGCATACCAAATCAGCAGCGACGGCAAAACAAGCGACACTCGTTCAACAAACGGCTCCGCAATATCGTGCGGTGAAAACCAAAAGAGCAAACTGCGAACCGGAAGCAGATATTGACTTGTAACAGTATATTCGTGAGCGGGCAACAGCGCGAACGGAAAGAACCACATAAGCGAAAGCCCCACAATGGTACCGAAAACTGTAAGTTCGTCGGGAATGATACGGTCTTCGCAATCAATCAATGCAGCCGCGAGTAAACACGTGAAAAGAAAAATATGAACCACATAACGAAAAAAGTTATGCGAGTCGGTGTACTCGTTTTCAGTTTGTAAAAGTAACCACGTTTCGGGAGTGAAGCCGGTGAAAAAATTTAATGTATAAGTGGGCAGAATAACTTCATACCAGTAAAGCAACGGCAACGCACATGCACAACAAGCAATCACAAAAATCCCAAACGGACGCAACAAAGAACGTTCACGCACAATCCACCCGTGACGGTCAACAAACCGCAAAACAAAAGCACCTATAACGCCGCCAAACAGCGTCCAGATGGACATTAGGATAATTTGCATAGAGTGCGTTGAAAAGTTCACGATGTTTTAATGAATGTTGACGGAATAATCTTTACGGACACTATTGTAATAAATTTTTTCCGTGAATACTAGCCACCCGCACGTCAACGTTTTGGCAGGGTGTGTAAATTTTTTGTAGGTTTTGTATAACCACCCCACTTTTTGCGACAATGCCCCGTGGGATTGTCAATAGAATACCCTGCCAAAATACCTACAAACTTTTTACACCCCCTCGGGTTGTTTTTCGGTGTTGTTGATACGTTCTTGAAGTTTGTGTTGTAATGTCTCGTTACCCAATTTTCGGATGGCGGTGAAGAGAAAGTCGTCCATGTCGTCGAGGACGTGACCATA
>JAITST010000365.1 GCA_031287585.1 Planctomycetaceae bacterium
CTTCGTTTGTCAACTTGACAACTTCGGTAATCGTGCGCTGATTCGGGTGTTGCGTGTTACTACGTAACTTTTCAACCGCCGACTTCTGCGTTTCCAAGTCTGACTTTGTGTCATTGAAATCTTTCGATACGTTGCTAACCGCAACCGAGTTCGCAAGGAAACCTATCAACACAACAAGAGCAACGCAAGCCCAAAATGCGTACTTCTTGATGTCATCAACGGTCATTTTTTTCTTCTCTGCCATAATAATTTAGGTGGGTTAATTGGTTAAAAAATTATTAGTTATTGTTGTTTGGAAACGGAATTATACCGTAGGCATTCACCGAATTTACTCTAATTGGGGGTCATTGTTGTCTTGTCCCACCGTTATTCCACTTTTCTTAATTAGTTGTTATTTATTCTTTCAATATACTTCGCTACGTCATCATAAGGTAATTCCGCAAAATTAGCAATTTGCTCAATCGTCGCGTAAACACCGAGATGCTTCCGTGCTAGTTTAATCATTCCTTCCATTTCCCCTTCGATTCTCCCTTCCATTCTCCCTTCCATTCTCGCACCAACTATACCATGCTCATAGTCTTGTTCTGCCTTCCTTCTCTCTCTATACAAAAATCGCTCGTCTTCGTTACGGCTTATGTTGTCCAGTATATTTTGTGCCATCTTAATCTCCTTTCTGGATTCTGTGATGTTGTTTATTAGTTCCTGGTATTTTGGCTGGTTGGCGTAGTGTAGGTAAATCAGCCACTTTTCTAACGGTGTCATCGTTTCTACCGGTTTGTTTTTCAACTTCGCCGCCTTCGATAACTCCACAAATATAATGCACACCATATCAAGTAACTCGTCACCCCAATCGTTACGGAACGTGTAAGGAATAACGAACTCATCGTACTCGGGATAAACCGTGTAATCACAAATCGTCACCTGAAAACTGCGTACAAAATCCTTATAAACTTTTCCCTTACCGTCCTGTTTCGCGTGTAGGTCGCACAAGTTATAAATCGCACGGCATTTGACGTTTTCGTGACGATTATCAGCACTATCATACTTCATCGCCGATGCCTGCATCTCGACTTCAACCTGCGTACCATCGTCTATCGAACAATTCACATCAAACCGTTCCATCTTCTCACACGTCGTCATAGTCGGTAACTCCGCGTTTCTCAACTCTACCGTACTCACCGGCAACTTTATCAAACACGTGATAAGGTCACGCAACGAGTCTAGCGACGTTGTCATAATACTCTTGAAAACACGGTCGTCCGTCGGCGGAAGGATTCTCGGCACACCATCTTCAGCGAGATATTCACCGTTCCCACCGTCGTTGATACCATCGTCGTCATAACGATTGTTATTACTGACACCACTCATCGCTCAATTCTCATTCTTCAACCGGTTCAGGTTCTGCCGGTGGCTCTTCGACTGGCGGTTCGTCTGCTGGTGCTGCTGGAGTAACTGCTGCCGGCGTTGTTGACGTACCCGTTCCTTCCGTCGTGCTGCCGCCTTCACCTGTCACCTTACCGCGTGCCTCTTCTTCCTTTTTTATCTTCCGTTTCTCCTCACGCGCACTGGGCGGCGTTTCCACCCACGCAAATTGTACCACAAACTCAAACCGGCGTAACGTTATCATATCTTTTTCAGGGTCGAGCAACTTGAAATCGAGGTTGATGTCGTTTCCCCTACCGCTACCGCCCATCATACCGGGTCTCCTACCGCCGTTACCGCCGTCGTTCAGTCCACTCAGTATCGAACGAGCATCAGTAAATCCGCTCAATACACCTCCCTGATTTATCGGTGAATCGTAAGAACTGGAGTCCATCGAAAAATCGCTGCCAACCATACCGGCTCGGGAGGTTCCTCTTTTCTTCTTCAACTGCGATTCTTTCTGCGCCTTGATGTACAACTCACGAATCGTTTTCGGATTCAACACAATCGTCTCGCGTATTCTCGGAAACGAAAGTAATGTTGGGAAACTTATCCCAAGTTCTTCCATAGTTACTTCTTCAACCGCCGTCGGGTCTTTCATACGTTCCTGCATTCCAGCGGGAAACTTGATAGTCAAAAGTTGCCCCGGCTTTTCGCCGTAACCCTTCAAACGGCGTATGAACGTATTCCGCAAATACGCCGCACCGAGTAACGATTCCGCGCCGCCGTTGTGATAATGATAACCGATAATCTGTACAACCTTCCCCTTCGTCCCCGCTGCCGGTCCTGTTATCAGAGCGGTACGTTCCGATTCTAACATCTTTTTCGCCGCCTCTACAATTGAAGCCGGGTTGTCCTTGTCGAATACCGGTGCCGCCGAACCGTCTTCCCTCGGCGGAATCGTCGCACCGCCTTGCAATGCCGCAACCACTTCTTCCATTTCCGGCAGGTACAACTTAAAATCCTGCAACGGTTTGAACCATGCGGATAAATCCTCAACGTTCACCGCGTCAATGTTCTGTATGAAGATACGGTCTTGCTTCATAACACGGTCAGCATCCTTTTCATAAAGCACGTCGCCCGGTACCGGCATCGCAAAATTTATCGCTTTGAGCAACTCGTTCCAGACGATTCGTCCTTCAACACTAACCGTTAAATTTTGCCCGATTTGTTTCACACTCTGAAATGTCGAAACTTTTGAACTCGTCTCACTCGCCAATCCCGACGCATATTTTTGTGCCGATTCCGCTTGCGACCTCGCACTACCATAATCGCCCGTCTTAACCGTTTGCAACGCCCGCGATGCCGCTCCGAATTGCAATGTCCAGCCAAGCAGTAACGCCGCGCAAATCGCTAACGCCCATGGTTTCTTCTCACGAATAATACGTTCCGTGACAACCTCTTTCGGAATCAGATTCGTCGATAGCGGTGCCTCGTTGAGTGCCTGAATCGCAAGTCCGTAACTAACACCGAACGACAATATGTTGTCACGAAATACCGGTGCTTGCAAAACTTCGTCACCGACAGCACGACTATAGTTGTTCGCACGTACAACTTCGTAGCCAAGATTTTGCGTGAGAAACTGACGCAGTCCGGGCAACTTCATCGCGTTACCAAGTCCTACTATCTTCGTGAATTTCGCGTTGCGGTTTGTGTTCTGATAAAATTCAAGCGACCGGTTCACTTCCGCCAACATCTCGTTGAATACCGGTCTCATCGCTTGAAAAACCGCCTTCGGGTCTTGCGACTGTGCGGCGTTGCGTTTGAGGTACTCGGCTTTCGAGAACGTCAATTTCATATTCTTCGTCAACGCTTTCGTGAAAGTGTTGCCGCCGATGATAATGCTGCGAACCCAAATCGAGAACCCGTTCGTCACAACAACGTCGGTCGAGTCGGTGCCGATATTAAGTATAACGACATGGTCTGGCTGATTTTCAGGGTCTAACTCGTAGTTGTTACCAGCGAGACGAAGTTGGTCGAATGTTATGTAATTGTAAAGTGTAAGCGGCGAACTCTGAATACAATCGACATCAATACCCGCCTTCAAATACGGAGCGAGCGACTTCAACGCGGCTTCCTTCTTCATTGCGAACATACCGATTTCCGAATCGAGCAAACCGTCCGCGCCATCATTCACACCAATCGGCTGGAAGTCCCAGATAACGTCGTCCAGAGCAAACGGCAGCCACTGTTTCGCTTCGTACTTCAGAATATCCGGCACCTTTTTCGGGTCAACAGGCGGCAGACGAAGGAAACGTGAAATCGTACTTTGTCCCGAAATACTAATTGCAACCCGGTCACCTTTGGTACTATTGCGGGACAAAAACGTTTTCAAAGTTTCCGCCATAACTTCCGCTGGTTCGGCACCGGGTTGCGAGAGAACCTTTGAGTGTTCGATGTAGTCGAACGCAAGCAACTCGATTTTATTCGGGTCTGCCGCCGACTTACGGCAACGAATTGCCTTCAATGCAGAGTTACCAATATCAATTCCCCAAACAGTAGAAACTTTAGCCATACACTTACCTGTAAAGATGTAAAAAGTGAACATCAAACAAAAACCGCCGGAGCAAATCACCCCAAACGAAACCCGTGACCGATATAGTCTAGTCTTTTTTTACAGGTGTGTCAACAGATATAACTGAAATTTTTTGCCTATTTTTTCACAGGTAGTTAAGGGTAGGTGATGATAGATTTTTATATCCTACCCTTACCTATTAACTATCTGTGAAAAAATGATTCCGGTCAGCGCGTCAAAGGGAAATTTTATTCCCTTTCTTCAGTTGCTGCTATCTTGTCATCCTGTAACGAATATGATACTCTTATAATCGTGTTCTTGCGTCTAACGAAATAATAATCAATAAGTTTGTCTGTCAACGAAATGAGTATTCCTTTTCCGTCTGAATCGGGCGACTATGGCGAGCCGCCTATTACACCGCGAGCGGGTGGTCAACCGTCGGCTTGGTACAGTTTGATGGTTTGCGTTGCTTCTACTATTTTCTACGGAGCGTCG
>JAITST010000383.1 GCA_031287585.1 Planctomycetaceae bacterium
CAGTAACGATTTGTGCGACGCTTGTCCCCCAAATTAATGTTAAAATTAAACGCATACTGCCAATCTTAACCATTTTCATCAATCCACGCAATCGCAAAATAGTTCTGTAGATACTATTGGATAATGTACGAGGTTATTGAGATTCTACCCCTTACAGGGTAGGGACTCGCGATGTTGCTTGACGGCAAGCGTTACGCGGTGCGTTTAGTAATCCATAACCAATATTTTGGAGCCCGACCACGTCACGACACAAACAATTTTCAATTATGGCAAGTGTACTACTACCCTGATTCTAATATTTTAATTCCAGGTACTTGTATTTTTGAGAAATTATTGTTACTATGTTATTGTATGTTTCGGAATAGAATCAAATCCTCAATAACCACCAATAGGAAACTTTCCAATGAAAACCATCACCAACCTCCTCCTGCTCGTCGTCTGTGTGACGACGTTCACGTTCGCCGACGACAAGCCCGTTGCGAAGAAGCCCGATTATAGCAAGGCATCGTTTTATATCCGTGCTATTGTGCCGGAAGGTAAGAAGTCGCCGCGTAGTTTGGAAACTGCTATTGTCACGTTCGCGGGTGAAAATGGCTTGACTGTTGACCTCGTCGCGGCAATACACGTTGGCGATAAGGCGTACTACGAAAAGTTGAACGATATTTTCAAACAGTACGACATTGTGTTGTACGAGTTGGTTGCCGAAGAGGGACATCCGGTTGACAAGGAATCGTTCACAAACCGTAAAGAAAAAAATGTGTTGGGCAGTTTTCAGGAAGGGATGGCGGAGATGTTGGGGCTGGAACATCAGTTACACCACGTTGATTATGCCGCAAAAAACTTTGTTCACGCAGACCTGTCGCCGGAAGAATTTTTCAAACGTTTCAGTGAACGCGGCGATATGATGCAGATGTTGATGCGTGCGATATTACTTGCGTTGCAGAAAAACGGCGGCGACTCGGCGAAGAAAGAGATGTACAATCAGGGACGTTTTCTCGGAGCGATGTTAGCCCGCGACCCGTCCTTGCCGCTCAAACGAACGCTCGCATCGATGATGTACGACCAGATGGAAGACGGCTCGTGGGTGATAAACGGTGACGGCTCGTCGATAATAACAGACCGTAACGCAGCGTGTTTGAAGGTGTTAAAGAAAACGATAAAAGATGGTAAAAAGAAAATAGCCATATTCTACGGCGGTGCGCATCTATCCGAGTTCGCGAAAAGTCTGGAGAAAGATTTTAAGTTGAAGTATGTGGAGAGTAAGTGGGTTGTGGCGTGGGATTTGAATTAAGGTGTGCAAAAAAAATAATCCGCCCTTGTCGAAATTGAAATTTGTTGCTACAATATGTGTTACGTTGTGAAATGTAATTCCGCATTTCGTTTTTCCTGTTCGCCTGATTATATTAACATAGATAAAATTGGAGTTATTTCTAAATGTCTTCGTCATTTTATTCACGTAAACTGCGTGTTAGTTCGACCGTTGTTTTAGTTGCTTGCGCACTTGTTATTGCTTGTGTTTCGTATTTCTCACCGCCGCAATCGTCGCTTATTGCCGAGCCGGTACAGAACGATTCGCAGATAACGGAGGCGGAAAACGGTACGATTCCTGTACCGACTCTCGTTCCGCGCGCGAAAGACCGTATCATCGCCCGTAACTTCGCGTCAATTTTGCAATTCGCTCACTTGCAGCACCCTAACATTAACGACGAAGTTTCCGAGAGGGCATACAAACTTTTCATCGAAGGTCTCGACCCGTTCAAACTTTATTTTTACCAACAAGACATCGACGAGTTCAACCAGTACAAAGACCAATTTGACGATTTTGTTAAAGAAGGTGACTTGGGGGTGCCGTTCAAAATTTACAACCGTTATCTGCAACGAATTGACGAACGTGTCGCGACAGCGTTAAAACTTGTTGACACTCAACACGACTTCACGAAAGATGAAGATGTCATTCAGGACAAGAAAACGGTGACGTATGCGAAGTCGCCGGAAGAATCTTATGACCGTTGGCGTAAGAAAGTAAAGTACGACATCCTCGACCTGAAAGAGGAAATTCGCACGAAAGAAAAAGACCGAATTAAAAAGTTGGAAGAGGAAGGAAAGTCGCCGGAGGAAGCCGTAGCGACCGCGAAAGCCGAAGCGGACAAGGACAAAACAAACGACCCGCTTGACCGTCTCAAACGCCGCTATGCGAATATCCGTAAACGTATGTTGGTGGTAAACTCGAAGGGAATCAGTCCTAACGATGACGTGCTGGAACTATTCCTGACTACAATTAGCAACGCTCTCGACCCGCACTCGACTTATATGAGTCCGGCATCGTACAAAAATTTCCTGATTCAGATGGAGTTAAGTCTCGAAGGAATCGGGGCAACGTTACAGTCAGTTGACGGTTACACAATAGTCAAACAACTCGTGAAAGGCGGTGCTGCCGATAAGAGCGGGTTGTTACATAACGAAGATAAAATTTTGGCAGTCGGACAAGGTAAAGACGGTTTGTTGGAAGAAGTTGTTGACTGGAAGTTGTCGGATGTTGTTGACCGTATTCGCGGTAAGAAGGGGACGATTGTTCGTCTCGAAGTTCAGCCCGAAGACGGCAGCGAGCGGAAGACCATTGAAATCACACGTGAAGTTATCAAACTCGAAGACAGCGAAGCGAAGGGCGAAGTATTTGAAGCCGGTAAGAAGGCGAACGGCTCGCCGTACAAGGTCGGTGTTGTCAATTTGCCGAGTTTTTATCTTGATATGAATGCCGCAATGCGTGGTGACCCGAACGCGAAAAGTACGACAACCGATGTCAAACGGATTCTCGAAGGTTTCAACAAAGAAGGTATCGACGCGGTCGTGGTTGACTTGCGTTATAACGGCGGCGGTTCGTTGCAGGAAGTTGTAACGTTTACCGGTTTGTTCATTGAAACGGGTAACGTTGTCCGCACGAAAGACCAAATGCCCGGCGCAGCATCGCAACCGCGTATTCGCTCGCTTGATGACCGTGACCCGAGTATAACGTGGACTGGACCGCTGGTAGTTGTTGTCAACAAGTTCAGCGCGAGTGCGAGCGAGATTTTCGCTGGCGCGATAAAGGATTACGGACGCGGACTGATTGTCGGCGATTCGCGAACGCACGGTAAGGGGTCGGTTCAGCAGATGAAAGACCTTGCGGAGGCGTTGAACATTATGAGCGACGAGAGTTCTTACGGCGCGATAAAGTTGACTATTCAAGGTTTTTACACGCCAAGCGGAGTTTCACCACAGACAAAAGGGGTGAAGAGCGACGTTATCATACCGTCGTTGAGCGATGTTTACGAAGACATTTGCGAGGAAGATTTGGACTACCCGCTTCACTTTGAAAACATACCTGATGCGTCAAACTATCCGCACGACACTTACGTGCCTAAGGCGGTTATCCCAACGCTGCAAAAGAACTCGAATGAACGGGTGAAGAAGAGCAAAGAGTTTGAGGACATCGCCCGTGACATTTTGCTATACAAGGAACTCAAAGCAAAGAAGACTGTTACGCTTAACGAAGAAAAATACTTCGCCGAGCAAGACCGTCTCCGTGCGAGTCGCCGCGAGAAAAAGGAAATGGAGAAACTAATCGACTCCAACAGGAAAATCGAACGTGATGACTACCTGAACGAGGTATTGGACTTAACAATAGATTATGTAAACCAACTCATGAGTAACGGCGTTAAGTTTCCCGAAGAAAGGTCAAAAAGTCCGAAACGTTCCGCGATAAACCTTCGGGACATTTTCGGTACATAGTTATAGTTGGATGAACTATAACGAGTAGCGGAGACGTTGCGTATAACGTCTCCACTCAACTATCTATCCACAGAAAAATAAAAAATGAAAAACATAATACTCACCCTGACTGTCGTCTTAATTTCTGTCACCTCACTCAACGCTGCCCCGAAAGCGAATTCGGAATACGTAATCGTAGTTTCGCGGGCGGCTCAAAATGATGTCAGGTGGAAACCTGTTATAACAGCGTTGCAGAAAAAAAATGGCAAGTTAAAACCGTCCGTCGTCACTTACGATTCGAACGTTGCCGAGACAAAGAATGCGCTACAATCCTGTATGCCGAAGTATGTCTGCTTCGTCGCGAAACCGGAGGATGCCGGACACGACTTCATCGTGAGCGTCCATCATCTAACACGCGGTCTTGACGATGACCCGTATCCCGACGTTATCTGGGGTGTCATCACTGGTTACACACCAAACGCCGCGTTAGAATTAGCAAAGTTCAACAAACCGTTTGTCGTCAAACGCGCCGCGTCAGGAACATCTTCTTTCAACCTTGACCGATTCGACGAAGGCATACTTTGGAACGAAGGTAAGAAGGGCGAGATAATGATAAAGAAGAAAGGCAAACCGGCATACAGCGAAAGCGGCACGGATGACCCGACAGAATCAATAATAAAAATGTTCAACGAGTTTGCCCCCGACTTGTGGTTTACATCCGGTCACGCAACAGAAGACAACTGGATGATTGGTTACAATTATAAGGCGGGCTTTCTCGAACACAAAAACGGCGTAATTGTCGGTCACGCGGCGAACGGCAAGTATTTCACAGCCAACTCGCCGAACCCGAAAGTCTATATCGCGGCGGGCAACTGCCTGATGGGACACGTCAACAGAGTCGACTGTATGGCAACATCGTTTATGAACAGTTGCGGTGTAAAGCAAATGATTGGTTACACGGTAGAAAGTTGGTTCGGATACGGCGGTTGGGGTGTCGGTAGTTACTTCTTTGGGCAAAGCGACAGATTCACGTTAGCGGAAGCAAACTTCGCAAATCAAGCGGCACTGAACTGGCGGCTAAGCAAAATCCAAAGTAGCAGCGAAAAAAACAAACGAGACGAAAAAGGTCTGTTATACGACAGAGATGTAATAGCGTTCTACGGCGACCCCGCGTTAGAAATAAGAACAACGTCGTCACCAAAGTCAACGTATAGTCAGAAACTGGCAACGAATAACGAGGACGGAAAAACAATCCTGACATTAACGCTAACAGACTCACGCGGCAAAGAATCGTGGAATTCGGACAGACCAGCAGTACAACTATTGCCAAAGCGAATACAAAATTTCCAAGTATTAGAAGGCGAAAACTTCAATCCGGTAGTAACGGACAACTTCATTCTGGTACCGATGCCAACGAACAAAGAAGAAACGAAAACAATAAAGATTGTGATTCGAGCCGAACAATAGCAGAGACGAGATGTCTCGCGTCCCTGTATATCTGATTTTACGGGGCTTGTTGTTTTGGGGCGGTAGGTTTTTAGAAGATGCTCCGGTATAACAATTTCTACAAACCGTTCCGCGAGTTCATTTCCGGCTAAAAAATCCAAAAATATTTTCTGAAAATCCGGTGGGGGCTTGTATTTTTTTTGGTATTGACTATATTGTTTCACTGTGGACTGGTGTTTTGGCTGGTCATTGGTTTAACGTTCTGGTCAACTTTTTTGTTGCAGTAAACTTTTTATTGCAACTTTACATTAACCTTATCAGGAGAATTTATTATGCCGTCGCAACGTATTGACATTAAATCTGTCGCAGACATTACTATCGCGGTTTGCTGCGATATGAAATTGAATGATGACCTTGTTATACAAGAATGGGGTGAGCAACTTATTGATCTTTCAGACGACGCGAAAACGAGAAAAATTCTAATCAACTTTGAGCGCGTTCAATTTATGTCTAGTTCCGCGTTGCGCGCGTTGATTACACTTAACAAAAAAATCAAGGACGACGGTTGTCAACTGATTCTTTGCGGAATCGACGACAATATAATGGAGGCGTTTCGTATAACGCGGCTCGATACCGTGTTCAAAATTGAAAAAAAGGAAGATGACGCAATCCGTAGTTTTACGGTGTCGTAATTCTGTTGTTTTTTTAACTGTGAACAAACAGGAGACCGTCTTAATGTCTTCCATCATTCCAAGTTGGGCTTGTGAACTTACCTTCCCTAGTAATATGGAACGCGCGCACTCGTTGATTGATGAGATAATGAGCGAGTTGCGCCGGATGCCGTGGTCTGACCGTGAGTTATTCGCGATTCAACTTTCGTTGGAAGAAGGTTTGATAAACGCGATTACACACGGGAATAAGGGGAATCCCGAAAAAAAGGTGCGTTTTTCGTACACCCTTTCGGACGAAGTTACCCGTTTTCGGATAGAAGACGAAGGCGACGGTTTCGATGTTAACGCGGTTCCTGACCCAACCAGCATCGACAATATAGAAAACGCGTCCGGTCGCGGTGTGTTGTTGGTGCGTTCGTTTATGACAAATGTTACGTTTAACGAGACGGGAAATGTTTTGACGATGGAGAAAGTACGGGCGAGAGAGTGTCAGGACGTAAAAACAGCGTGATTGGTGATGGAGCAATATGTTGTGTTGCTCGGTGACATAGTGAAAAATTTTTATGAATCATTGAGGTTTCCAATGTACAAACGGTCGCATTTATTTTTTTTGACAGTTACGGCTTTGGTCGTTTTTTTTTGTGTCGGAACGTTGTTTGCGCAGGTACCGCGAATTATTCCCGCACAAGGCGTTATCGCTGCCGATGATGTCGAAGAATCTGACGACGATGCTGGTAATACTGATAGTGCCAGCGACAAAAAGTATGAGTCAGACCGTTTGCTTACTCATCAGGAACGCAGTGTCGTGCGGCGGATTGAGCAAACTGAACTCTTGATTGAGCGTGAACGTTTTACCGAAGCGATGCAACTGATCGCGAATCTGTTTGAACAAACTGATGACCGTTTTGTTAAACCGTCCGAAGCCGAAAGTTCAAATCCGACAAACCATACTACCCAACGCGACCAAATTATCGCGTTGTTCAATCGTCTTCCCGAAAAGTCACGCCAACTTTACGTAACTCAGTGGGAACCGCAAGCACAACGTTTACTCGAAATCGCCGTCCGCGAGCAGTCTGTCGCGAAGGTCGAAAATGTCGCGGCAAAATACCCAATGACCGAAAGCGGACGCGACGCATTGTTCCTAATCGGTATGACGCATTGGTCGAACGGTGCGAAAGCGGCGGCGTTACGAATTTTCACCGGCTTATCCGCCAACAGTCCTAACCCGCAAAAATACGAACCGGAACTAACGCTCAACATTATCAACAGCCAACAATCACTCGGTTTAACCGCCGAAGCGAGTAAAACCGCCGAAACATTCTTCACCCGTTTCAAAACGCCCCGTCTGACACGAAGCGACGGTTCAATATGGACACCCGAATCGCCCGATGACCTCCTTAATGTATTAGTATCGGATACGTCGTCCCCCGACGTGTCCCGCTGGATTGATAACGTTGGCTGGTTGCTCCCGAAAGGGACGGCGTGGCAAAACGTATCAGTGAACGCGAGCGAGCCGATTCTCGAAAAGAACTGGTTCGTACCATCAACAAGCGAGTTTCAGATTGAACAGCAACTACAACGTATTCAACAAGCGTTTTGGAAACTGCGTAACACCGTCAACCTCCCCGCAAGTGAACCGATTATCGTTCGCGACACGTTACTCGTTCGCGGATACAACGAAATCCTAGCAATCAATTCACGCAACGGTAAACGTATCTGGCGAGCATCCGAGCCGGAATACGTTATCCCAAAAATAGGCAACCGAGTGATGAGATTTTCGAACGACTTTTACAACGTACAATCGCGAAGCCAGGAATCTATGATTCGCTTCCTGTTTTGGTTCGACCGCTTATACAACGGTATAACGAGCGACGGCAAGCGAGTATTTCACATCGACGGAAATTCACTCGCAACCACACACGGCATCGGTCGTCTGGTACCAATACAAGATGGCGGTCTGTCGATGGAAGACCCGCGAAACACGGTAGCAAACACGCTATGCGCCCGTGATGTCGAAACAGGAAAGTTGCTCTGGTCTGTCGGTAAACATCCGTTCGCACAGAAAAAATTCGACGAATTCGCCGAACGTGTGAATGACGCAAACCAGCGAAAAGAAACCGAGCGCCGCCGCAAAGAAGAGGAACGCCGTAACGACGCGAAGAAAAAAAATAATGCTAACGATGTTGCGGAAAACAAAGATAGTAAAGAAGGAAACAAAGAAGATAACAAACCCGCCGAAAAACCGTTCGTGCCGTCGGTCGTGTTCACGGAGAACGAAAAAATTCTCGGCGAGCAAACGTTTCTCGGCGCGCCGTTACCGGTTCAAGACCGTCTGTTCGTCGTCGCGGAATCGGGCGGTACAATTCGCCTGCTGATTCTCGATGCGGCAACTGGCAACTTAATCAAGCAGCAACCGATAGTTGACCCGCCGAATCCGTTTGAAAATGATTACTTGCGCCGCTTCTATTCCGCAACGCCGTCGTATTCAAACGGACTTGTAATCTGTCCGACAGGTGTTGGCGTAATCGCCGCGTTTGACTCGCTGACCGCCGAACCGGTCTGGTGTTTCCAGTACGTAAAAGAAAACGAGAAGAAAGACGGCGAGCAACAAAACTGGAATATGCGAGGTGTCCCGTTGGCAATGATTAGCGACCAACTTGTGGGTTTACTCGCGACCGCTGGCTGGCAAATCCCGTCAATAATCATTGACGGCAACCGCGTCACCGTAGCACCAGCCGACCAACCCGTGTTGTTCTGTCTCGACCTTCTCACTGGCGATGCCGTTTGGGGAAACAAAGAAATGTCGCGAACCGGAATGTTGTACGTCGCGGGAATCCACAACGGGAAAATTATCACCGTCACGCCGGAAAGTTTAGTCGCAATCGACATAACAAATGGTGAGCCGCTTTGGAACGATAGCGCGTTACGCTTGCAGGTAGAACAACGCCCCGGTAGGCACCCGATACTACCCCCGGCGATGAATCCGGTTGTGATACCGCGTGCTCTTCCCGTTAAAAAACAACAACCCGCGAACAACGAACAGTATAATAGTAACAAAGAAACTGAACCGCGAAAAGAACTTGTCACGCTCGCGTTACCGAAGGACGTAAAGCCGTCGGGACGCGGTATTCTCGACGACAACCGTTATTATCTGCCGATGAGTGACGAGTCAATCGCGATATTGAATCTCGATGAAGTCAAACTCGAATCGGTTCGCAAACCGACCGCGTCGTTTTACAATAATGCAGCTAACTCCGCCAACTCCGTTTTCACAAATGCGCTCGGCAACCTGATTGCGTTACGCGGAAAGTTTTTCTCGAAATCGCCGTTTGGTGTTGTGTGTTTCGACCAGAAGGAATCGTTAGCCGCTCAAACACAAACCCGTCTCGCTGCGAATCCCGCTGATGCCGAAGCGTTGTTCGATTCAGGACGTATAGTTTACTCGGAAGGCAAGTTGCCGGAAGCGATAGACTTGGTGAAACGGTCAGTGTCGGCGAACAATTCGCGGCGGACATTGAGTTTCCTCCGCGACATTTTGCTCTCCGCAATTCGGATTGACTTCAAAAGTTATCAGAGTTACTACGACGAGTTGCTTTCGTTAGCGGTGTCGCCGACTGAAAAAGCGGAAACGTTATTGGTGTTCGCTAATGGTGCGAGAGAAAACGATGACAATGCCTCGTTTTTCGCGTCACTGGAAAAACTCGTCCGTATCGACCAGCAGTCGCCAACGATGACCTTGCGTGTTGACCAAGACCGTTCCGTTCGTCTCAGCCGCATAATCGGTGAACAAACATCGGCGGGAACAGGCGATGCAAAAACTAACTCGCCGCGTCAACAACTCCGTTCGCAAATTGAGTCGCTGGCGAACAACATTTACGAACAAATCGCCGCAGGTAAAACGTTCGGAGACATCGACCAAATCACCGAAACCGAAAGCGACCGTCTCTTCGACCTTGCGTGGAACGAAGACGCGAAAACTGTAAATAATCCGTACATACAGGCGTGGCGGCTCTTCCTTGACTACTTCCCAGACTTGCCGATAGCGAGCCGCGCGAAACAGAAGTTATTTGAGGTTTGCGAAAACACTAATCAATATCTTACCCTCGAATTGCTCGGCAGCGAAACGCCGGACTGGTTTGGCAGCGGGATAAACCTGACTGGTGAAAATCCGTTGGCAAACGAAGAAGTTCCGCCGCGAAAAGTTGACGTTGTGAAAACGCCGAAAGTACCCTCACGCGATGCCGCGTCTATGATTTTGAAACTCGCGAAGTTGACGTATGACAAATCCGTTGCGTTACAACGTGAGGACTTGCTAACCGATTCATTGTACGGTTATCGGATGTTGATTGACGCTTACCCGGCGGAGAAAGACCTTACCGGTGCGGCTGCCGAAGCGTTGAAAAGTAAGTATTACGAATATATCAAAGATACTGATAACTGGACGGTAAACGGCGCGAACGACGAAGTAGAAGGCGGCGGACCAATTGCTACTTTGAAAGGAGCGGGAATGCTTCATCAGGTTCAGAATGCCAACTACAACTATCGGGGCTATCTCGCAATCCCGCATTTGGGGAGTTGGAATCCATACTTTTCAAATAAAACATTCCGGTATGAAAACTTTAATCAGCAGAATAAGTTTGCTGTCGTCTGTCAGGACGAACGGGGGCTCGACCGATGGTTTTTGCAATTGCCTCAGACCGATAACGAGAATCATTATGTTATGGATACGTCTGCTCAGCATGAAGGTGTGACTCAAATTTATTCGTATTTTCGTTCGCTTGGACATCTTCTGTTTTTGATTCGCGGTAAACAAATTATCGCAATTGATACGCTCGACTGGGACGAGTCGGGATCACCGAAAATATTGTGGGAAAAGTCACGGGAAGCGATACTGGCAACGTATCTTCCATTGAACGGTCAGCCGATCAACGAATTGCGTGATTGGGGTAATAGATTGCAACACGCTGAAATGGTTGCAACGGGCGGAATGTTCGCCGGTAACAACGTTTACGTTTCACCGAAAGCAGTGTGTTATCAAACAATGGGAACTATTATCGCTGTTGACCCGTTGACTGGTCAAATGTTGTGGCAACGGCGTTGTGAGTCGATGAGTGAGGAACTGACAGGTGATAACGAAACATTATTCAGGGTGTTGATGGATTCGCACGAGGTAATAGCGGTTGACCCTGCGAGCGGGAAAGAAATTTCACGGAGCAAGTTGCCCGATGGAACGGTTATTTATCTGTTCGAGAATAATTTGGTTTTGCTTACGTCGGACGCAAGTTACAAACTTGAAGCGATAGATTTACGGACGATGTTGCAGCCGGTCAACGAACGTAAGTTGGCGTTGAAGTTGCCGACTGATTTTCATCAGGTAGCGGTTCACCGTTTCAATCCGATAGAAATACGTTCCGGTCTTACAGACAATTCAGTAGTGCGGTTCGTTCATCACGGACGTTTCGTAGCAACGTTAAACGTGCAATCGAAAACGCTGAAGATTTTCGACCTGACAAGTAAGGTAAACGTTTGCCGCCCGATTAAAGTAGAAACGATAAAAGATGAAGAGCAGAACAACGGTTGGGGAACCGACTTTGAAGTACAATTCCGCAACGACAAAATTCTGGTAATGTACATACCAAGACGATACATAAACAACGACGGTAAAAGTCTGCAACAACGGCAATACGTGCGCGGAGTTCCAAGCCGCTCGGTAGGTTTGGGGACGGTAATGTTGTACGACCGTGATGCCAAACCACAGTGGGAAAAACCGGTAGAAATAAACAACTGGTTCTACTTTACAAAAACGCCGTCGTGTCTGCCGGTACTGATGTTCGGAGTATTGGAACGCCCCAGAGATTATGGCGGAATACAGTATCAAACGGCAATAAAATTAATAGACAAAACCACAGGAAAAGAAATTTTCAGCCGCACGTTGAAGAGGATAACATCAAAAAATCAAGGTGAAACATACATCCACTCATTCCGCGTGTACGCACAAAAACAGTCAGAAGACAGCAAAGGTTCAATCCATCTGTATTCACAAAGTCAACAAGCCAGTTACAGATTCGACCTATCAGACGAACCAACCAAACCAATAACAGACCAAGAAAAGAAGCCCAAAACATTTAATTTTGATTTTGAATTAAATTGGAATTAAAGCATTATAACCGAACATTGTTGAAAATTACTTTACCAATTTTTGTTACGCGGTGCGAAATAAATTAGAAATTCTCGTTACTGTCTTCCACTACCGAGTTCACCTCGTTTACGAAATCACGCACGTCCTGAAATTTTAGATATACGCTTGCGAAACGCACGTATGCGACTTGGTCTAGTTCACGCAAAAACTGCATCACCTGTTCGCCAATGAATTTACTTTGTACTTCTGTCTCAAAATTTTTCTCAATTTCCGCTTCGACTTTCGATATTAACGAATCCATCTGTTTGTCGCTCACCGGTCTTTTCCAACATGCCCGTTGCAAACCGGACTGAATCCGTGAACGGTCGAACGGTACACGTGTACCGTCCTTTTTGATTACACGAATCGTCGTCGTCTCTACACGTTCGTATGTTGTGAAACGCCGATTACACGCCTTACACTGCCGGCGGCGGCGAACAACCGCACCGTCTTCGGCTGGCCGCGTGTCAAGAACACGGTCTGCCTGGTCTTTGTGACAAAATGGACAACGCATTGGTACTGATTATGTTGACTGTTATTTTATGTATATCAAAATTATCATGCCGCAGAGACGCACAGTCGCGCGTCTCTGCCAGACCAATTGTTTCCGTCACAACTCACCGATTGTCTTAAAATCATTTTTCAGTGATTTATACAATTGTTGGTACACCGGCATTGCGTTGTTGTATGTCTTAACGCTTTTGCTGTTCGGATTTGTTGTTTTGACTACTTTTATTGCTTTTTTGCATGCTTCTTCTATTGTTGAAAATTCGTCGCCCGCAACCGATGCCAGCAGTGCCACTCCGAACGCAGGTCCTTCTTCGGAGTTTATTGTCACCACCTTTCGTCCAAAGCAGTCCGCTTGAATTTGCCGCCACAACGGACTGCGCGAACCGCCGCCGGACGCTCTTATTTCCCGCACCGGTACGCCCAAACTCTGTGTGAAAATTTCAAGCGAGTCACGCATCGAGTATGCTACGCCTTCCATTATCGAACGAATCAAGTGACCACGCGAGTGCGATAACGTTAGTCCGATGAAACAACCTCGCGCGTTCGGGTCGGCGTGCGGCGTGCGTTCACCTGATAGGTACGGCAGGAAGAAAAGTCCTTCGCTGCCCGCTTGCACTTTCGCCGCCTCGTTTGTCATCAGTTCGTAAACGTCAACTTTTTTCTTCGCCGCCTCCTTAACAAGTTCGTGACACAGCGAGTTACGAAACCATTGCAGCGCCCCACCGCTTGATAGGTTTACACCCATCTGATGCCACTTGCCGCGAACCGCGTGACAAAATGTATGAACACGTCCGAGCGGGTCAACCCGCACTTCGTCGCTGTGAACAAACATTACGCCGCTTGTTCCGATTGAGGTTGAAAGCGTACCCGTCGAAACTATTCCGTTACCAACCGCACCCGCCGCGCAATCGCCCGCACCGCCAACCACGAAACAGTCCGTCGTCAGTCCGAGCAATTTTGCCGCGCCGCTTGTCAGCCGCCCCGTTATGTCTTCCGACTCGTAAACTTTGGCAAACATCTCTCTATCAAGATGCAAACTGTCAATCAACTCGTTTGACCAATCGCGTTTTTTCATATCAATCAACAACATCCCGCTCGCGTCGGAAACGTCAGTCGCGAACTCGCCCGTAAGCCGACGGCGGATTTCGTCTTTCGGCAACAGAACTTTACGTGTTTTCTCGTAATGTTTCGGTTCGTTATTCCGTAACCATAAAATTTTCGGTGCGGTAAAACCTGTCATCGCGGGGTTTGCAACCAACTGAATAAGTTTGTCGCGACCGCCAACCGCATCCTCAATTTCTCCACATTCCTTCGAGGTTCGTTGATCATTCCAGAGAATCGCACGACGAATAACATTGTTGTTCTTGTCGAGAAAAACCGAGCCGTGCATCTGACCGGACAATCCGATTCCCGCAACATCAGCTGGTTTGAGTTTTGCGATACGCATAACTTTGCGAACACTCTTGATAGTCGCCTGCCACCAATCATCGGGGTCTTGTTCACTCCAAAGCGGCTTGGGGGAATAACAAGGATAAGTTTCCATAGCCGAACACAGAATCTTTCCGTCACCGCGCATAGCAAGCGTCTTGGTACCGGAAGTGCCGATGTCAATACCGAGATAGATTTTCATAAATTTGTTTCCTCATGGTTAATGGTTAATTGTAAAAATAAATAACAATTTCAAACTATAAACGAAACTATTGAATTGATTCGTCACGAACACCAACCTTCAATCAACAGTTTATCAATGTTTTCAAAATGTTTTGTGTTGTGAGTCACTAATACAAAATCGTTCATAACACAATATGCCGCTATAAGTATGTCCGCGTCTTCGGCAAGCCGTCCAACTCTTTTGAGTGATACGTAAATACTAGCAGCCGTTTCGGCTACGTCTTGTTCGATTGTACCGATTGTTAATTTCTGACAAAAACTGTTAAATAACCGTAACTTTTGCAACGAATTAACATCGGATAGCCCACGTATAGTCTCATAATACACGATGGGTGAAATATCTATCCGATACCCGTTTTTTCTCACGATGTTAAGTTTATCAATCACAACTTTATCATTGCGCAAACAATAAGTAACTATATTCGAATCGAGAGAATAAGTCTTCATATTTCTAGTTTGCGACTTCCAAATAAATTTACACGTGGAAAATCCGGAACATCCTCGTCCATACTTGCATCGAGAAGTGCCACAAATTCGTTTCATTCCTCGTCAGGCATAAACATTTTCGATTTGTCACCGTTCTCAACGAATGTAACAATCGCCGTTTTATGCTCTGGTATTGGTGTTTGGTCGTCGGTTATAAATTTGCCGTCTTCAAAATATCCTTGAAATGTTAATGACATAAATGTTCTCTCCTGTTCAGGAGACGCATAATCGTGCGTCTTTACAAAAAACTTTGCGTATGTCCGCATCCTCTACGGTTAAAATTCTTACAACGATAACGGCTCGTTTGCCAGTTGTCTTTCGTGCCTTGTCATTTCGTAAATACTTCGCAGCAGGTCGATGTCAACTTGACGCTGTTCAACATTTCGGCGTTGGAACATTCTTTGTTGCGTTTGTATCAGCACCTCTACCGTTGTCTCTGTCACCTGCCCGAACGACTTTGCGTAGTTGACAAAACTTGGTACATTAGTCGCCACCAGTCCGTAAACCATACTGCACGCGCCAATCGTTTTACCGGTGAAGATACTTGTGTTAATCGCGGTCTTCGCGTAGTCGCCTACGAAACAGCCGACAAACTGTAAACCTGTCGGCACTTTACGGTTTGAATACTCCATCACAACCTCGCCATACGTGTTCTTCAAATCGCTGTTGCACGTTCCCGCGCCGAGATTGACCCAACTTCCGAGATAACTATGTCCGAGAAAACCGTGATGCTGTTTGTTTGAATACGGTTCGATGACCGAACACTCAACCTCGCCGCCGACCTTCGTTGTCGCGCCAAGCGTAACATTATCCTTAATCGCGGAGTGTTCGAGAATCTTACAGTTCTCACCAAGATACACGGGACCTTTGAAATAACTATAAGCACCGATTGTCACGCCGCGTTCAATCACGATAGGACCGTGCTTCGCGTCGAATACACAATACTGACCTATTTTTTGTTCGGGGGCTGCGGCGAAAACACCGTCCAAAATTTGCGTATAGTTTCCATTTTGCAGACGGAAATTGATGTTTTCGATATAGTAACTGCTGCTCTGATAGCGTATCAAATCGTGAGCGTAACGTAACATTGGAATCCGTTCGTTACGTTGCGGCAGGTCAATGTCGGCGATGATACCGAGCAGGTGCGACGTGCCGTGAAAGTGCGATGGGAATGGGTTATGGCGAAAGAACAACGCACAGACAAGTTGGTCGCCATCGTGGACAACGCAACTCTCGCCTTCTCCAATCAAACGCTTCAATGTTTGCAACACCGTCACCCCCGGCACAACGCGGGCGTTCAAAACAAGTATCGGCGGCTCGTGCGCGGACGCTTCGGAATCACTATGATTCTCACCGTTTGCTCGCCCCAACAGGAACGGATAATCGGCGGCCATCAAACCGTTAAGATACTGTCTGACAACCGCTTCAACACTGCCGTCCAACGACTGCACCAAGTCAATCAGCCGATAAGTGCCGACATTAAGAGCAAACGCAGGTCGGGCGATGCTGGTAGGAAAAAGGTCACGAACGTGTTCGTCTTCAAATAGGATGATGTGCATTGTGAGGTGATAAAACTGTTGGGTTAATTTGAAAAAAATGGAAATTGTAAGTGGGCGGTTATTGTAACATATTTTTCACTCGGATACAACGAGTACACCGAACACGGTTGAAAATTGCTTGCTTATTGTATGGACGTAATGTGCAACGTCTCCAATCATTGCCCCGTAGGGGCTAAATTTGGATAACCCCGTGCGTAGCAGGGGCAGCCAACCCCCAACCCAACCCCGTAAGTGGTTGAACAAAGTATTGTAATCAGCAACCGACTAGTTGAACCCCTTGCGGGGTTCGGCTTCCATGGTCTCTTTTCCCCGTGCTACCGCACGGGGTTATCCATATTTAACCCCTACGGGGTAGCAATAGTATCTACACAAGTATTGGGGTATTGCAAAGCCATTTTTTACAGGGAAATGGTGGCAGATAATTTTCACCTATTTTTTCTAAACATCTCATTTTGCCAATATGTACAATAGCCCTATTCGGAAACTGTCGTTAAATCCGCGTTTTTGTTGACCAAAATACCCATTTATCTATTTCCTTGTTTCTGAACAGGTCTAATACCAAAATATTTGTGTAGATACTATTGACGGGGTAGGATTCTTTGTCAACATCTATTATGTGGTAATGTAATTAACGCAATTTTCAAATGTATAATGATATACAGAAAACCCCGTCGTCTATCGCTACGTCAAGAGCGTTTTATTGTTTTACGGTGACTAAGTGTTGATGTAGATAAAGGTGTATGATGTGTGCAACGTGCGTAACTCCGTCGGGGTACCGACTACGTTACCGCCTGTTATATGTGACCAATTTTTAACCGTATTCAGTCACTTTACGTATCAAATCTGTACTGCTGGCTACGCTATACGCTCTTTTCTGTAACCGTTAAATCTTGCCCAAAATGCCCTGTATAGTTAATCGGAATAGTAAACCAATTGCTAAAACACGATTGGATAATTCAAGGGTACTCCAAAATTAAGCCGATACAGCACTCATCACCGGAGTATAGACGTGTCGGGGGGCATGTTCCGGTAGGGTGTCAGACCTTAATTACAAAAGTTGGATCGCGCGAATCTGACGGGCTGACAACACAACCAAGATGCCGCTACGACCTGTCAAACTACAACGCATAAACTTCTGCGTTGTCGGGTGGTTTGACAGAAGTGACGAGCGGCGAATTAGGAAAAGGAGAGTCTATCCAATGAAGTCCAGAATTCTGATGGCGACGTTGGTCGTAACGTTGATGCTGGGTATCCAAGCTTTCGCAGTTGACTGTGGAGCGTGTGACCCGTGTAACCCGTGCGACCCGTGCAATCCGTGCGATTCGTCGTGCGGAAAGTCGTGTGACCTGTTCTCGGGTCTGAAAAAATTGATTGCGTCAAGACCCTGTGCTGTGTCCGAATGCGGACCGTGCGACAGTGTTGTTGCTTGCAATCCGTGCGATGTTGTAGCATGTGATCCTTGTGAACCGGTTTGCGGAAAAATTTCTTTCCGTCCGTTCAAAGGTCTCTTCGCAACGGCAAGCTGTGTTGACAGCAACCCGTGCGACGTAGCTGCGTGCGATCCTTGTGCAGCAACTAGCGATTGTGATCCGTGTGCCGATGTTTGTGGTCCAAGACCGCTTTTTGGCAAACTGTTCTCACGCATTAGTGCCTGCAATCCATGCGGTACCGATCCATGTGACCCATGTGGTCCGTGCGAAACCGCTTGCGATCCTTGCGGTGCATGTGATACAACTGCTTGCGATCCGTGCGCAGTTGCTTGTGATCCCTGTGGAAAACGTTTTGGTTCGCTTTTTGACAAGCCGCGTTTTACACTCAAAAAGTTCTTCGATGGTTTTGGTTGCAAAGCGTCTTGTGCGACAGCCTGTGATCCGTGCGCTCCTATCGGACCGTGCGACATCTCGGTTGGTTGCCCGGTTCCGTGCAACTCGGTAACACCAGTCGAAGCTGCGAAGTAAACTCAGTGAACTCGAGTACATTGAGACCTCCGTTTGCTAGCAGACTGATTTCCTAAATCTTGAGTCTTTCGTGGAGCAATCCGCGAAAGATTCTTTTTTTTGTAACTATGTTGTGTGGTAGTGGCGGATTTTATACCTAATCAACTTATCTAGTCTTCTTAATTTCATGTGGAACAGGTTCATTTACACGCTACCATTATTTCTTGTCGGTTGAATATCAATTGCTTCGCTTTTACTTGTTTGAACCCCCAGTTTCGGATTCTTTTTAGATGTGACGGTATTGAGTCCGCCATTTCTTTGTTGAACAGTTTTAGGGTAAACAATAAACCAGAGATTTTTAATTCCGGATTGTTTATGAAATCTTCTAGTGTTTCTAATGTATAGTTTGGGGCTACGTTCATATCTGATATTATCCAGCGAATGTTTTTGAATGTTTTCTTTTTTACCTGGTTTGTTCTGAAACGGGAGTGAGTGAAGTTTGGATTTTGTAGGACTTGCGGTGCTATTACCCCCGGGTCTAATCCTATCACACTTGCCCCTCTTGCTAACAATGCTTGCGACGCTCCGCCCGGCGCGGCACCTATGTCAAGGCAGGTGTCGCCATTATTGATTTCAATTCCTGACCAACGTATCGCTTCCTCAAACTTTAGCCACGCACGTGATACCGCGTCGGCTGGTAGTTGGAGCGGCACCACTCCGCCAGCCCAGCGTGAATGTTCACCTGAACTTTCGTCAACGTAATGAGTACCCAGCCACCACTCGTTTGATGTCACCGCTACGCAATCTAAAACGTTATCACCGTTTTGAGCGGGTAGAAACGGGTCTTTTGCACCAGTTGCCATTTTTACATTTAACGGTACCTTTGAAACGAGTTGTTTGTGCATTGCCAACGCGTTTCGTGAAATTGATGGTTCGTAACCATTCTCGCCCGCGACGATACCGCAACGTTCCCAGCAATGGATACGTATCGGGGCGTAGATGCTGACATCCGTTGTTTTCTCTGATTCCAGAAAGCGGCTCCAAATTTTGTCTGCAATGTCGCCGTTGTTTTCCGTCTGTTCAACTTTGACAACACCAAACGAATGTCCTGCCGTTTGTGCGAAAACGAAATCACGGCATCGAATAACTGCGTTACGTCGATACGCTATATTGTCTTCGTCGGTTTTGAATGTAATGAAGCCCGGTTTGGAAAATGCAAAACGTAAACCGTTTATTGCGGATACTTCGTTTTTTAGTGTTTGCTCTGAACCGGGTTGACAAGTTAGGTATATGAATGATGACAATGCGGTTGTGTTGGTTATTTGTTAGGTGTTAGTATCAAACTATCGTCTTCGCTTTGCTTTTTCATTTGCTCACGGTAACGGTCAACTTGGTCGTTCCATGATGTTGACTCTTGTTGTTTTGGCTTAAAAGTTCTTGTCATCGCTTCTGATACCTGTATGTTTCTGAACATTATTTTTGAACCGACTTCACGAGCGTTTAGTTGGATTGTTCCCGTTTCCAGAAACGGTCCCGTCGGGTTACTTGGATTTATTGGACGTAGGTCGCCCCAGTCGCAGACTAATATTCCGTCAATCCACGTTTGGATGTGACGGTCAATAACGTTTATCGTTAGGCGTGACCAAATTCTGTCTTGAACACCTAAAAATTTTGCGTCCGCCAATCCCACAAGTCCGCCCGCGTCTAAGCCGCGTTTTGATTTCGTGTATAGTTCGGGCGGCGATAAATGTAACGAGCAATCGTAACCCGTCTTCGCTTGACGCGCTTGTGAACGGAAGAATACGCCAGATGGTGTAGATGAATACGGGAACGCAAATTCTAGTTGTAATGAATAATTCTTAAACTCCTGTTTACACTCAATCACCGACGGTCCGCTCAACGTTATCGCAACATCATTGCCGCGAGCGATTGACGGTGCGTGAGATTTGTCATAACGCCAGTTCCCCAAGTCGTTACCGTTGAATAGTGATACCGATGCCCCCGGTGCCCAAAGGATGTTTTTGAATTTCGCCGGACCTTTCGCTACCAATAAACCGATGTGACCGTAACCGAGCGGCGCGGTATCGTAAAATGCGACAGGGTCTGCTTGTCCTACTGTCACCTTAATCGTCTCACGGTCGAAAATCGCACTACAATGTATCCACGTATCTTCGCGTGAGTTCATCGGGATACCAGTATGAGTGAGCGAGTTATCTGACGAACCGCCTTTTACTTCGCGTCCGAGAATCGTGCCGGGATATTGTTTCGGCGAGTTGAGAACAACAGTGTAACACGATGAATGTAAGTCACGCGGGCTGGGCGGCGTTCGTAGTAACAGGTACACAATCGCGTCGTCGGGACACTGGAAGTCGAACGTGATTGAAGCGTTGCCGAATTGTCCGGTCGTGAGCAACAAACCGGGATGAGCGGGGTCGCTATGAATGATACCCGGCTCGGCTTTGGTCATGAAGAATCGTCCGCCGCGATACGGGCTTGACTCCGAGTCTTGTATTCGCCAACCCGTGAATGTTCGTCCGTCAAACAATTGACACCAACCCTCGCGTTCTAGATGTTCCTCGACAGGAATGAAGTTGAACGGACGGCGACCACTGATCATTGCGTTTTCCGTGACCGGTTGAGTTGTTGGCTGGTCAGTTGACGCGGTGTCGTCTGGGTTGGACAAAGGCGAGTTATCGAACGACGGCGGTTTCAATCCTGTGGCGGGCGGGGCGATACTATTACCTTCAACATTGGTTGGTTCTGTATTAGAGTTTTCGTTTCCAGTAATTGTTTCAGTTCCGCTTTTCGCTTCTTTTGCTTTACGTTGCTCTTCGAGAACTTTACGAACACGTTCTGCTATGTCGCGGTCGGCTTTAATTTTCATCCGTTGCTCTTCTGCTTCAAACGCCCGCTGTAACTCTTCCTTCTTTCTACGTTCATCCATATTTCTTTTGAAGTTGTCACGTTCGCTTGGAATGAGCCACGATGGTGGCGCGATTGGTGAATCATTGGGGTCACCAGTGGCGGGAGTTTTTTCACCCGACGGTGCATCTGGCACAGTCGGCGGAATCAATATAACGCCGCCCGAGCCGGATTGCGCGAAAAGCGTGCCTCCGCAGATGACGATGAATAATGATATGATTAATAATGTTGTCAAACGATTAATAAACAGCATTGTGAAAACTCCGTGTAAATTTTTGTTGAATAACGTAAAATGTTATAACACGGCTAGGTCACGTGTTTTGATATTATTAACGTCATTCATTCACTACATTGAACGGGCAAAGATATCTTTTCACCCATTACGAATCAATTCCAACCATTACATTATTACTGTGCTACTTGCAGTTGTCAACATACTTTGGTATAGTTGTACCATAATTACTGTCGAGTTCGTCTTATGACGGCATTGTATCCGACTGGCTACAGCTCTTATGAACCACAAATTATGAAACAAACGCAACATAATAGCGAAACGATTGCAGTGATCGGCGGCGGGATGTCTGGTATCGCGGCGGCTGAAGCCGCGGTGAGACATTGGCAGCGTGTCGAGTTATTTGAATGGTCGCAGGTTCTCGGTGGTCGGCTGATGTCGATGAAAGAACCGAAGACCGGACGATGGATCGATAACGGACAACATATTTTACTCGGTTGTTGCAGCGAGGCAATCGCCCTACACGAACGGCTCGGACTGACCCGCTGTTTCGACCGCTACGACTCGCTTCCGTTTATGTCGTCGGACAACAAATCATGGACGCTATCCGCTTCGCCGTTTCTGCCGAATCGTTGGCAACTTGTACCGTCGTTTCTGAAAATGCCGTTTCTCTCGTTCAGTGACCGTTTGTCAACTGGTCTGTTGTTACGGAAACTTGGTAAGGTTTTTTCGTCAAAAACACAATCGCAATCGTTTGACGAACCGTTCATCGAACGGTTACAACGTGAACATGCATCGAATGAGTCAATAGAAAAATTCTGGAAGCCGCTGGTTTTGAGTACGCTGAGTGATACGCTGGAGAGTGTAAGTTGTAACGCGGTTTGCAAAGTGATACGCGATGGTTTTATGAGCGGGAGTGATGCGATGACGGCGTGGATTCCGAATAAGCCGCTGCGGGAGATTTACGCAGAGATGGCGAGCGAGTCGTTGGTAAAACTTGGAGTGACGATTCATACTGGGAAGAAAATTGAACTATTGGAGTGGCAAAATTATTCTGATGATGGTTGTACGAATCAGACTGATAGTGATGACGATGCTGTGGCGTGTAACATTACTGGAATACGGCTAAATGACGGTACGTGTCGCCGTTTTGACCGTTATGTTGTTGCAACTCCGTGGCATAGTACGTGGCAGTTGTTGGAAAAGTCGAATATGGGTTCGCTCGCGGAGATGCTGGGATTAGACCGGTTTGAAGCGGGTGCGGTAACGACGATTCATTTGTGGTGTGACAGACGGTTGTTACCGGAAAATCAGGGATATTGTGCGATACTTGGGCAACCGGGACAAGTGCTGTTTTGCCCGAAACACTGTAATTGTACGGCGGAGAATGGTAGCGAGTTGGTATATCATACGGTAGTTGTGAGTGCGTCGCATCGTTTACTATCAGAAACAGAAATGACATCACGCGGCAACGCGGAATTAGTGAGCAAGGTGCAACAACAGTTAGATAAAATCTTTCGGGTGGAATTCAAGATAGAACATTGGCGAGTGACAACGGTCTTTGACGCAGTATTCTCACCATCAACACAGATATTCACAAACCGCCCAACTCAACAAACTCCAATAAAAAATCTGTCACTAGCAGGAGACTGGACACAAACAACCTGGCCCGCAACAATAGAAGGCGCTGTAAGAAGCGGAATACTGGCGATAGAGTAAATAATCACCATACCGTTCTCATCTTCCAAACTTTAAGACTTTATAATACCGGTTCGCCATTTTTACTTTTTATCGGCAACTTCTAAAAAAACACCATCTCGAAATATCAAACTCTGTAAAATCAGGAACTTGTGAATTTGAGGTTTGGTTTTTTAAGAGTTTTTAGAATTTGTCTAAAATTATCATTACCGTTAGTTTTCACCAACGGTACATCACAAAATCTGCACTCGTTTCGACTCACCGTCATAAATCGTTTTACCATTTTTGCGCACCAGAAGTGCGGTGCGTGAGACCTTCACGTCAAATGTGTTGTTGCGGTAGACAAAGCCGTTGACGTTGATGGTTCCGTCAACCGTGATTTGCGGATTGATAAACAATGTGCCGTCGTATTGCGGCTGAAAACCGATGAG
>JAITST010000420.1 GCA_031287585.1 Planctomycetaceae bacterium
CACCACAGGGCGATGTCGATTTCCTCAGCGGCGACTGGCGAAAACTTTATACGTTTATGCTCAACGAAGCAGCCCGTCTCGGTATCGAAGTCAATATGAATAACGATGCCGGTTGGAACGGCAGCGGCGGAAAATGGATTAAACCAGAACACGGTATGCAAATGCTTACGTGGTCTGAAACTGCCGTTGACAAATCAACGTCAAACGAAATCACTCTGCCCGAACCACAAAAACGTAACGGCTACTACCGCGACATCGCTGTCTTCGCGTTCCCAACTCCTACCGATGCCGCACAGAAAAAAAGTACCGACGTAAACTCAAACCGCCGCGCAACACCAAACGGCAAATCAATCGTAAATCTGGACGACATCATCGACCTCACTGGCAAACTAAAAGAGAACAACACAATCGCGTGGCAAGTTCCCAACGAAAAATCGTGGACAATCGTCCGTATCGGTCACACCTGTAAAGGTAAGCTCGTCGGTCCCGCGCCAACAAGCGGCGCGGGTTTGGAGTGTGATAAACTTTCCGTTGCCGCTGCCGAAGACGCATTCAACGGGCAAATCGGCAGACTTGTCGCCGAAAACAAATCATTAACCGGTACAAACAAAACGTTCGTATCAACGCACATCGACAGTTGGGAAAACGGCTCGCAGAATTGGACACCGAAAATGCGTGAAGAATTCAAAACACGCCGCGGTTACGACCTCTGGAAATTTTTACCGGTCTTCGTAGGTTACACTATCAACACGACCGACTACACCGACCGCTTCCTCTGGGACTTCCGGCGTACCGTTTCCGAAATGGTTCTTGATAACTACGTCGGTACGTTCAAACGTCTCGCCAACGAACGCGGTATGAGACTTTCAATCGAAGCATACGACCAGGCACCGTGCGACCACCTCCAATTCGGCGGAATGGCGGACGAGCCGACTGGCGAATTTTGGTGCGGCGGCGATTGGAATCAAGGCGGCTCGGCAAGCGGCGATGGAGTGCGTCTCAACGATTGCAAAGGAATGGCATCGGCGGGACACATCTACGGCAAAAACATTATCGGCGCGGAAACTTTTACCGCAGGAAATCAGGAACGGTGGCTGCGTCATCCCGCGAATATCAAAGCACTCGGCGATTCCGCGTTCTGCGAAGGAATAAACCGTTTCGTGTTTCATCGTTATTCGTTTCAACCGTGGAAAGATATAAAGCCCGGATTGATGATGGGACCGTGGGGTATTCATTACGAACGAACAAATACGTGGTGGGAACTAACGCCCGCGTGGCACAAATATCTGGCACGCTGCCAGTTTATGCTGCGTCAAGGCGGCTACGTAGCGGACATCGCATACGTACAAGCGGAAGACTCGCCGCAGCACTACGCCAGCCACCCGCGTAACGGTTATCAGTGGGACCATTGTAACGTCGATACGGTTATGCAGATGACGGTCAAAGACGGAAGATTCACGTTGCCAAGCGGAGCAAGTTACAAAGTTTTGGTACTACCGAACAGCGATAGAATGACACCGCAACTTTTGAAGAAGATAACTGAACTTGCCGATGCCGCAAAATCAAGACCTGAATCTGATAAATCGGTGTCTCCCGAAATACTATTGCAGAAAGAACCGTCTATCATTGGTAACAAACCAATTGGCACGTTTGGCTTGTCGAATTATCCTGAAAGTGATAACGAGGTCAGAGAACTCGCAAACAAACTTTGGGATTCGGGCAAGATTATATCGGGCAAGACTCCCGAACAAGTTTTGCAGGAGAAACTGATATATCCGGATTTCATCGTTGAAAATCGTGTAAACATTTTTCATCGGCGTTCAGACGATTACGATATTTATTTCGTAGCAAATCCGTCCGTGAACAAAACATCGTTCCGTATATCATTCCGAGCGGAAGGACAACCTGAACTCTGGTATCCAGAAACTGGTAAGATAACTCTGTTACCGACTTACCAGCCAAGCGATAATCGAAGGACAGACGTTCTGTTACCATTGGAGTCAACCGAGTCGGTATTCGTGTTGTTCAAACGGCAAAAAACTGCGGACGTAGAAATTACGGATGCTATCACAAAGATTACACGTAACGGTGAGACGATATTTGACATCGGTGTGCCGTCAAAAGCGAAGCCGGTAATCGAAATAGTGAACGCGAAGTATGGTACGTTCAGTGACGCGAAAAAAACACTCGCCGCGACAGAGACCGTGAAAAAGTTGCTGGACAACAACGCTAACGTCCGCGTAATCAAGGTAGCGGACATAACAGCGGCATTAGGCGACCCTGATTTCAATGTGGTAAAAACGTTGCAGGTAGATTTCAAAGCAGCCGGAAAAATGTTCACCGCTTCGGCAAAAGATTTCGGCATGATAACGTTCGACGACGAATTTACAGCCCCGATGCCGTTTGAATACAGGAACAACGAAGTAGTTTTCACGGAAAGCGGCGATTACGAATTGCAAACGTTGACTGGCAAAGTGATAAAGAAAACAATAAAGTTACCTCAACCGTTTGAACTGGTCGGAGATTGGCAGGTTGAATTTGTTGACGCGAAAAACAAGCAAGAGGCAAAGTTCGACAAACTAATAAGTTGGAGCGACCGCCCAGAAGAGATAATCAAATACTTCAGCGGCACAGCCAAGTACAAGAAGAGTTTTGAAGTGCCAAAAGATTTCAAAACAAGCGTAGCGAACGGACAAAGGGTAAAACTCAATTTGGGCGAAGTCCGCGAGTACGCGGAGGTAGTAGTCAACGGAAAAGAACTAGGCGTGTTATGGACACTAAATAAAACAGTTGACATAACAAATGCCATTCATGTTGACAAAGAAAACCAACTGGAAATCAGGGTGACGAACCTTTGGTGTAACCGTCTGATAGGGGACGAAATGTTGCCGCCAAACGGCGACCGCAACCCGAACGGAACACTAAAAGACTGGCCTAATTGGTTAAAAGAAAACAAACCTGATACCAGTGGTCGTCAAACATTTAGCATGTGGTCGCTATGGGGAAAAGATGACCCGTTGCAACCGTCGGGGATACTAGGTCCCGTGACAATATACGCGGCAGAGTAACACTGATAGAATCGCAAGCGAGGGAACGCATACTACCCTCGCTTGCCGTCGGGCTGTGTTTGCTGGTAGAACTAGTTATATGTTCTTGAATAAAATTCCGTTTTATGCTAGAATCAAGCAGTCATTTACGGCAATCACTGTTTTATTCGATTACCAACAAATTAGAGGAGTTAAAAGCAAAAATGGGTAATAAATTTATGGATTTGATTAGAGATGAGTACGAAGAGGCATTCGCGAAAGGCGAGACTAAAGGGAAAACAGAAGGCGAGATTAGGGGAAAAGTTAGGGCTAAAGCCGAGTCCGTTTTGTCTGCCCTCAAAATCCGTTTCAATGATGTTCCACAAAATATCGTTGATGCCGTTTCGTCGTACACTGATTTAACGGCATTGGATTCACTACTTCAATGTGCGATTCTTTGCGGCAGCGTCAAGGAATTTGAAGATAGTTTAGTTCACGGGTAAAAGCCGCGAACGTCGGTGAGCGTGACTGCGTTACCGTTGTTGTATGCGTCCAACTTTCAACCGTGACAAGTATAACGTCTGAATTTTCATTTTTCACACATTAAACCGATGCACAATCCCAAAACTTTTTCGCTCAAATCCTCGCGTCAATACTGCAAACATTTGACCTACCAATCGAAGTCAAGTTTTGTTCCCGCGTTTCGTTTGTTACCGTCCGCGAAACGTGAAGCGATGGAGATTTTGTATGCGTTCAATCGTTTCACAGACGACCTCGCCGATGAGCCGTTGCAACCAGACGAACCCGATACACGGCTTGCAATGTTAGACGAATGGCGAGCCGTTACTGAAATTGCACTCGACGATACCGCCCGCGAAAAATCAAACGATGCCGCGTTCTTCAACGACATCCACGAACAATTTCCAAACTGCAACGGTATCGTTTTACTACCGTCGGTACGTTACATACTCGACCAGTTCAATGTTCCCCGTGACGCACTGTTGCAGGTAATCGAAGGCGTAACGAGTGATGTCGAGCCGCAGCGATTCGCAACATTCGACGACGCGTCGGCGTATTGTCACCAGGTCGCAACGGCAGTCGGGTTTGCGGCGTTGGCAATCTGGGGTACAAAAGAACCGTTATTTTCAGAGCCGGTAATCAAGGCGGCACAATGTTGTGGTATAGCGTTCCAATGGACAAACATTTTGCGTGACTTGGCGGAGGACTATCAAAACAACAGAATCTACATACCGCTCGACGAACTAAACCGCGTAGGATTTACGGAAAAACAATTCGGTTCGCTGTTCGACCGAAAAAACTGGCTAGCCTTAAAACAACCGCCAAAAGAAAAAGACGCAAGCGCGTTGTTCGCCCACAGAGAAAATTTACGTTTCATTGACGAGTACGAACAAAAATATTATCGTTTAATTGGTATCCAGTTGCAACGCTGCGAGGGCTACTACCGGACGGCGTGGAATCTAACAAACTACATAGACAGCGACGGCAAAAAGATATTCAAAAAAATGTACGCGGCATATCATAAACTATACGAAAAAATAGCACGCAGACCGAACAAAATTTTGGAAGGGAAGATACGATTGTCTGTGTGGGATAAAATACGTTTGATGTTTTAACGCGGGACAGACGCTTGTCGCAAAAAATACCAATGTTCAAAATCAATTTTCTACTGTTCTGGGCTGCTGTTTTCTAAATTTTATCATTCTTCCAAAATCCGTTTCACTTCATCTATATCGCCAACTTCCGTCAGTTCACACTTTCCCGCACTGGTCGGCAACACGAATTTCAGCCGCCCATTTTCTACCTTTTTATCACGCGACATCAATTTTATAATCGTCCCCGCATCCCACTTCGGCAACTGCGGTAAATCCGATGGTTTTACCGGTAAGCGTAAACTTTTGTGCAACTCGATGACACGTTCTAACATTGCGTTGTCAACCAGCCCCAGCCGCACCGCTAATCGTGTCGCCAGTACCGAACCGACCGCGACCGCCTGCCCGTGTAAAACTTTGTACTCCGAGTGCGTCTCGAATGCGTGAGCGAACGTATGACCAAAATTCAATAACGCCCGCAAGCCAGTTGTCTCACGTTCGTCCCGCGAAACAATGTCCGCCTTAATCCGGCAACAAGCATTGACAATCGTTCCGAGCGTTGACGGTTCACGCGCAAGAACTTTCGCCGCGTCCGTCTCCAACAACCGCCAAAGCGATTCGTCAAGCGAAACCGCGTACTTCGCAACCTCGCCCAATCCGCAAGCAAACTGGTCGTCGTCGAGTGTCGCAAGCGTACTGGTATCAATCAAAACCGCAACAGGTTGGTAAAACGCGCCAACCGAATTTTTCGCAGACGGCAAGTTAATCCCGACTTTACCGCCAACCGAACTGTCAACCTGTGCGAGCAATGTAGTAGGAACCTGAAAAAAACGTATCCCGCGCAAAAAAGTAGAAGCAACAAAACCACCAAGGTCGCCAATAACACCGCCGCCAACTGCAACCAACACGCTTTGGCGGTCAACATCTTCATCAACCAAAGCCGTCCAAAGTGAATTTGCTGTCTCAATTGTCTTACTCTGTTCACCAGCGGCGACAATCAAAATCGCAGCATCGATACCGGATTGAGCGAGCGACTCCGCAACAGTCCGGGCGTAGCCCAACCGCTGAACGTTGTCGTCGGTCAATACGACACAATGAGTAACCGTTTGCGGCAACGACGACAAAATAACACCAGCCCGCCCAAGCGAACCGTCGCCAGTAGCGGAACCGATTTCAATTTGGTAAGAACGGTCAGAAAGAGAAACGAGCATATTATAAATCTGTAAGTAAGGTTGAAACTGTAAATGAAACAAATTTTATATTGGGAGTAATTTTCAACCGCGGTAAGTATAACACATTTTACTGAATTGTTCTTCCATCTTTTACCGCGATATTTTCTGTTGTTAGTTTATTCACTGACACTGGAATTCCGTTTATTACTCTGATTGTTCTTCCTAGTTTTGCGTGTTTGTTGCTATCCGGCAAAACTACAAACAGTTCGTACTCACCGTCAGGAATGTCTGATAAATCCAGCATTGCTTTTGCCACCCAGCATCGTGTTTTGTTGAATGTTGATTTTACCGCGTCAGTAAAATCTTTAAGCGGTTGACGACCGCCCACTTTGCGTAATTTATACGCAACTTTTAATGGGGTTATGTATTGTATTGTATTGTATTGTATTGGCGGCGAAAGTCCTAGCAGTAATTTTGTGTTATCCAGTTTCCCGATTTCATCGTATTCGTCGCCTAGAATTTCTACCTTTACTTCGTTTGATTGTAACGTTACATACTGAAATTGAATTTCAACTTGTTCACCAGCCGCCATTGTTTTGTTTACAAACTTTTGAGCGGTCACATCTGATTTGCTACGATGTACATTGTGATTTTTGCGGCTTTCTTCAACTTCACGCGGTACATCATACCATGAAAAAGAACCTTCCGGACACTCAATGCCAAGTTCGGTCAAAATCGCTGGCGTAGTGTCTTTGATTTGCAACGGCGAACTATTGACCTGTAAAACATCACTATGATGTGACGGACGTTTGACGAGCAACAACGCGCGATACGCATTGGCATTGTCAAACGATGTCTCTGGGAAACCGCGAAATCCGTGATCAGACATAACAATAATCAGTGAGTTGTCGTATGAATTTGTCTCTTTGAGTTTTGCAAGGTAGTCGTGAACAATTCTTGTTACTCCGATTCCCTGACACATCACAGTATCAGCCCGCGTACTCTTTTCGACTTTCGCAAATTTGTTCAGGCGAAAATGAGGATGACAACCGCTCAAATGGAAATACTTGAACTGTTTTTGGTTTGGGGTGAACGCACGCGGCGTTGACTTTATTTTCTCGTAAACTTCTTCGTCTTCATATACCTGATACGCCGGAATGAACACTCTATCGCTCGCGTTAGGGTTGTACGATGAAAGTTTATTTCTAATCGTGCCGAAATTGTTGTAGCAATATGACTTGAAAAATGTTGGTACAGAGCGGAACAACGTCAATTCGATAAGTTGTGACATACTCATCAAGTTATCCAAAAACGATTGTTCATTGAACATTTTCGCTCGCCTGATATTCGATAAATGATTGGGATTCCACGCAATCGAAGTTGGGTCTGCGGTACACACTGAACACGTGTAACCGTTACGCGATAACATATCGAACAACGTGAAAGGACGAGCGTAAGCGTCGTTCAAAAATTCTGAATATGCGTTATCAGCGATTTCGTTCATACCCAATATTTTACGAGTACCTGTCTTCTTATCGGAGGCAGAGATTGACGATTGTTTGTTCGCCGCCGGATTTTTTACTTCGTCAGGAACTTCGCAACTGGTTGTTATTTGCGGGATACAATATGCTGTGGCTGGAACATCGCACAAACAGTTATTGAAGTACGTGAAGTCGTGAAACGTTTCAGATACCAACGGCTCGTCTTCGAGTAATTTGTCGAAGATGCTAGCACCAAATTCGTCTAGTATTAGCAGGTGAACGTCTGTGTCGTCAGAATAATCGAACAGACCATTGAGTGTCCATTCCGAATTTTTCCACGAAATTTTATTGTCGCTGTATGTTCTGCATAAAACTGCATTTTCAATTACATTGTATGAGGAAAACAACATTGCTATAATTTGCGTTGCTATTACTATTGACGCGAGACGGATTGTGTAGTTTGAAAACCATCTGCGGCAACGTATTATGCAAACAATCACCGTAACGTAACAAAATACTTCGAGTAACATATTGAATCGAAACTTGCTCCATTCAATATCAGAACCATCGAGTACGCCGAATTTCCACGCAAATACGTTACTTTGAATCCACAAGAGAACACCAGCAGCCAGTAAACCAAGATTGATAAACGTGAACCATTTTTTGTTACGCAAAAATACAAACGGCAGGTTCAAACAAAACAATACAAGTGAAGTCGTTATGACAAATATACTGAGTATCGAGACCACTTGTTCCGGTGTACCAGACACCTCTCCCAAGTTTGAATGGAATATCGAAAACGCTGTACACGCTATTGTGACAGGTAATAATAGTGAAACGGAAATGTTTTTCAGTAACAGATTGAATGTGCTTGGTGCGGTATTTTGCATCTTGGTAATTGATGATAGTGAAAAATTTTTTTAGGAAATCTGACGTGCCGTGAGTGTAGTAAAATAAATATAACGTGTCAAGATGAATTTGTGCGCAGATATATCGAACACGATTGAGAATTGGTAATTGTTGGCGGTAAAAGTATGTATCCTGCGTCTTACGATAGGGAAAGTTATAAAAACAAGTACCAATCAAAACACTTTCACGATAAACTTCAAACTTGTTATCCCTTCGTCGGGCAGCGATTGCTGTAACGCTGCCAGCAACTCGTCAACGCGAAACATCATCTCTTGCAGATAAACATTATGCGAAACGTAAACTTCCAAACAGCCGCGACGTTTTTTGCCCGGTCTTGTAACCTTGTTGAATGTTTCACCTGCCGCCGCCGCCCACGCCGTTTCTAGTTTATCGTTTTCAAGTTGACGGTTGTATCCATACTGCGACATTACCTGATTCAGCACCGTATCAATCTTGACAACGTGTGACCCCGATTTATTTAACCCGCGAAGATTATCATTTTTGTTTGAACGTTTTGGCATCGAAAATGTTTTCTGATAATTTTTCGCACAGGGCTTTGGTCACTGCTGAATATTGTCCACAAAAATCTGTCACGTCCGTAGAGAGCAAGCAAAAACTCAATAAATCGGGATTATCAGCATTCTTTTTTTGCTTCGGACAACATTCTCGCGGTATCTTCTATATCATTCGGACATAATTCTCTTTCATCATACAGGAACGATTTATTTTGGTAGTTGAAAAACTTTCTAACTGGATATTCAAGCGTTGGGTTGATTGAGGTATCGAAAGCAACTCCCGGTCCCTGATTGGTGATTTCTGGATCAAATTCAACAAAGTTATCCCGTGTACAATGCACTTTTCCCATACCAGCAGGGATATCGACAATATAAAACGGAATTGCTACACCGCTGATAAATCCTCGCAAACGTGAATGTATAAATCGACCTTTCGTGATTGTTGTTCTAAAATGACTCAAACCCGGTATCAAATCGCATTGATAGATATAATAAGGTCGAACTCCAACCTCGTACAATCTCATACACAAAGTCCTCATCGTCTCAACTGAATCATTGACACCTTTCAACAAAACGCACTGATTATTCAGAGAGATACCGAACCGCTTAAACCGGTCTATTGCCTCAATTGTCTGCGGCGAAATCTCTCGCGGATGATTGAATTGACAGTTGACAAACTTCACACCGTTTTCTGCAATTACCCGGCAATGTTCATCCGTGAGTTGCTTCGGATTGGAAATAAGTACCCGTGTCCCGATACGGATACACTTCACACTCGGAATACTCTTGACGTTTTTCAAGTAGTATTCCAGTTTCGACGGCGCAAGCATTAACGGGTCGCCGCCGGTCACAAGAACGTCTTCTATTTCGGGATGCTCACGTAAATACTGAAACGCCGCTTCGTAATCATTTCCCACGTCTTTCGCTTCGTCTTCAACCCGCCGTTTGCGGGTGCAAAACCGGCAGAAAGCGGCACAGTGCGTACTGACGTACAGGACACAACGGTTCGGATACTTTTGGAAAAGGACATTGCCCGCCCCTTTTTCTTCTTCACCGAGCGAGTCCCATTCTTCACTCTTGATGATTTTCAATTCACGCGGGTCTGGAACGAACTGCTTCGCTATCGGATCGGCAGGATCATTCCGGTCAATTAACGACAATAGGTGGTCGGATAGTTTAACGGCGGAGTCAGGACACGGGTCGCTTGTACGGCAAAAACCGGCATCCACCATTGATTGAAATGTATTAAGCATTTTTGTTAGCCGGTCTTTTTGCAAACCGGAGTTGGGGTTAAAAACTTTTTTCTACTTTGGAAATACAGAACCGGTACTTGCCCGATTTTTCACGAGGAATTTCGTCCATAAAGTTACACTCGTACCGGACATCATTGCCGAAACGCTGCTTCACAAGGCGGTCTAAATCTGCAATGCTCTGTTCTGTAAAACTTTCACCTTTGACGACATTAAACGTAAAACGGTCAATGTCGTCCTGTATGATTTGAAACTGTGCAAAGCCGGGTAACTCGCACGCAAAGAACGTTGTCAGCGAAATACCTGAAATGTATTCGCCGCATTTGGTAACGACATAGTCAGCAATCCGTCCTTCAATTCGCTTGAATAGTGGCAACGTCCGACCGCAGGAACACGGTTTATCGCTCCACGAAGCCGTATCGCCGATTTCATACCGCAAGACAGGCATTGCTCTATTGATTAAATCTGTGACGACAACCCGTCCCGGAACAAGCGGCGGACACGGGTTGCCGTTTGCGTCAATTACTTCGATGTGCAACGTATCCAGATTGACGTGTAGCCCCTCGTGTTTTTCACATTCGCAGGCAATCAACGAAACCTCTTCGCAACCGTACCGATTCGTCGGCTTACAGTGAAACACTTCTTCAATCAAGGGACGCTCGTGGTCATACAATACCATTGCAGTTGTGATGATTCCTTTCGGACGGATTTTAACTTCGGGACGTTTCTTTTTCAAAAACTCTGCGAGCAGATAAAATGAATGGGCATGTCCGAAAATCAATGACGGCGGATATTTCACCAACTTATCAACGAACTCGTTGATGGACTGCTCATTCATTTTTAGGGTATAAAGATAGGCATAGTGTCGGGATAAAAGTTTGTTCCGCAGGTAACTCCACCAATGAAATGGCTGCGGTTCAACCGTCCAAAGCGATGCCACCCGTTCTCCTCTCCGCCAGCCCGACCATTCATCGTGCCGTAGGACGTTTCCCCGTTTGAATTCCATACAATCGTAGTCGGAGTACACAACAACGGAAACACCAGTTGAACCAGACGTTTCGTGCATGACTAACTTGGATTTATCCGGATAGTCCGACGAAATCATATCATCGAGCCGCACTCGCAAGTCCGTCTTCGTCAACAACGGTAACTTACACAGGTCTTCGAGCGTTTGAATATCTTCTGTTTTGAGACCGACGTTGTCGAACCGTTCCTTCCAGAATTTTGTTGTCTTATAGGCATGCTGTACCAGCGTTCGCAGTTTTTCAGTTTGTCGCTGCCGAATCACTTCTGGCGGGTCATACTGTGTGCGGAGCATCTGTTTATAAGTTTTCAGATACGGGCTGCCTTCCCGCCAAGCGGCGAGCGGAGCGATGATGTTTCTCGAAATCGGTGCAAGAATGTCCATTGTTTTCAATCTCCCCCGTGAAAAATAAATCCAAATTCCAAATAAAATTCGCTTCGTAGTAAAAGTTCTAGTATATCGTTTTTCCAACGTTTGTCAATTCCCCCGTAACTTAACGATAATGCTTGGGGTACGTAAAACTTAGTGGGGGAGGGGGATTTTAGATTTGGGTTTTAGGTTAGGAATCTGGATATTAAAACAAAATCTAAAATCATAAATCTAAAATCGCCTCCCCCACCAAGTTTTACACCCCCATAATGCTTGTAACGTACCTGAATTACCACCATGCTTGAAATTCTATTCTGTTCTGTTACAATTCTCTCGTGTCTTATTCTATTTTGTCCAGTCATTTAACCCTTGTATCCAACCATGAAAAAACTTTTTATCCTCTTGATGTTCGTTTGCGGCTCTGCCACTTTTTGTGGTGAGTGGTACGTTTCGCCTAATGGTAATGATGATAATGTCGGCTCGAAGGAGTCGCCCTTTGCTACTATTGTTAAGGCACGCGATGTTGCACGGGCGGTTCGTGATGGCGGTGACAAGGTGAGACACGTTGTCAATATCGGTGCAGGTATTTATGAGTTGACTGAACCTGTCGAGTTTGACACTCGCGATTCAAATACTTCTTATTTCGGCGAACGCGGTAAAACTATCATCAGCGGCGGTATGAAATTTGGCGGTTGGAGTGACGCTGGTGATGGTGTTTGGGTTGCTGAGTTACCGAAAATTGATGGTCGTCAGTTGTACTTTGAACAATTGTTCGTCAACAATCGCCGTGCTGTGAGGTCGCGTCATCCGAATACCGGTTTTCTCTTACCGAAGGAAGTTCGTCAAGGTGTTCCGATAACCGAAAACGCACCGAAGCCCGCGTTTACCGAACAGAGCATCGTTGCGGCGGACGGCGATATTGACTTTCTTAAAAACGTTCCCGCCGACGAATTGAAGTACGGACAATTCATCGTTCATCATCATTGGGACACGACCCGCCGCATAATACTCGGTATTGACGCGGAACAGAATTTGGTGAAAATGCAGGGTGAACCGATGAAGCATTGGAATCCGTGGCGGAACACGTCGCTGTATTACTTCGAGAATGTTCGTACCGCTTTCGACGCGGCGGGCGAATGGTTTTACGATGGTGTTCACGGCAAAGTTTTCTATCGTCCGTTGCCCGATGAAAAATTGGAAACCAGCATTTTCGTTGTACCGCGAAACGGTGTTAGTCAACTCCTGCGGATTAAGGGCAAACGCGGTAATGGTAACGACAAAGACGAATCGTCGTTCGTTCAAGGTATAGATTTTCATAACATAACGTTTGCATATACCGACTCGCCGCGGCGTGAGAAGTGGATGCGCGGCGCGAACTTGCCGACGGAAATTACCGGCGATATCAAGTTTGCGGGACCCGGACAAATCAATCCCGAACAGGCAGCGTTTTGGGCGGACGCGGTGATTGATGTTGATACCGCGTTGGGGATAAATTTTGTGGACTGTTCAGTTGATAACGTTGGCGAGTACGGTTTGTGGCTGAAGAACTCGCGTGCTTGCCGCGTCGCGAGTTGCTCGTTCACAAATCTGGGAGCGGGCGGAATCCGAATTGGCGGCATTGGTGAAACGAGTGATAACACCGTTGACAACTGCATTATCCAACACGGCGGCAGGTTGTACGCATGTGCGGTTGCGGTTTGGCTTGGTAATCATACACGTGACAATCGTGTTACGCACAACGACATCGGCGACTTCTACTATACCGGCGTTTCGGCGGGTTGGACGTGGGGTTACAAGGGGGGCGTTGCGGAACGTAATGTTATTGAGTTTAACCGCATTCACGACCTTGGACAAGGAGCGATGGCGGATATGGGCGGCGTTTATACGCTCGGCACGTCGCACGGGACTCGCGTTTGTAATAACGTTATCTTCAATGTTAAGTCGTATGCGTATGGTGGTTGGGGACTTTATCCTGATGAAGGTTCGGAAGGAATTTTGATGGAAAACAATCTCGTGTACGACACAACCGACGGCTCGTTCCACCAGCATTACGGTAAGGACAATGTCATCCGTAACAACATTCTCGCGTTCAGCCGTCCGCATCAGGTTGCGATAACACGTGTAGAGCCGCATCTGTCGATAACGTTTGAAAACAACATCGTCTATTGGGACACGGGTGACGCTATCGGTTATAGCAGCGAAAAGGCACAAGTTCAATGGCGGTCAAATATATGGTGGAACGCGGCGGGCGATGTAAATTTCAAAGGTAAGACGCATAAGGAATGGGTTGAACTCGGCAAGGACGTAGGCGGAATTGTCGCCGACCCGAAATTTGTTGACGCGGCAAAACGCGACTTCCGATTACAAGAAGATTCACCAGCAATAAAACAAGGATTTGTACCGTTCGACTTCAGCAAAGCCGGTGTTTACGGTGACGAAGAATGGATTAAACGTGCGAGGTAAATATAGAATGTAATAACTGACACAATAGAAAAATGCTTTTTGTTACAAACAACGCCGGAAGAAGTTACAAAATTATTGCACTAGCCAATTAGTAACACAGTAAATAAGGAGACCTGTTATGCCATTATATCTTGACCCCAAGAACGATTTACCGTTCAAACGAGTGTTCGGTGAACATAAGAATCTGTGTATCAGTTTGATAAACAGTATGTTACCGTTGAAGGACGAAGTAGTGTCGATAGAGTATTTTCCGAGTGAGTTGTTTCCCGCTCAGACATACTTGAAAAATTCGATAGTTGATGTGCGTTGTAAAGACTCGTATGACAGGCAATTCGTTGTTGAGATGCAGTTATATTGGACGAACAGTTTTATGCAACGGGTACTGTTTAATACGTCAAAAGCGTACGTGAAACAGTTGGATTTAGCGGAGATGTATGAAACGTTGAAACCGGTTTATTCACTTAATTTTGTAAATGCGGTATTTGAACCTGCGTTAATTGAATTTTATCATAATTATAAAATTGTAAACATTGCGAACACAGAACGCCAAATAGAGGGGATGGAATTTGTGTTTGTCGAGTTACCGAAGTTTAAGCCGACGAACTCCAGCGAAGATTTGCAGACGTTATGGCTTCGTTATCTTACGGAAATAAACGAACGTACAGAGAAGATACCGCAAGAGTTGGTGGAAAACCCAGAAGTCCGCGAGGCGGTTAGTTATCTTCAGCAAGGAGCATATACGCGGGCGGAATTGGATGCGTATGACCGTACACGTGACGCAATTATGACAGAAAAGAGCGCGTTGTCGGATTCAAAAAAGGAAGGCATACAACTCGGTATTGAGCAAAATTCATTACTTGTTGCCGTAAACCTTAGTAAATCAGGTTTCACAGTTGAACAAATTGCGAACGTGTTCCAAACAACGCCGGAAGAAGTTACAAAATTATTGCACTAGCCAATTAAACCAATTAAAAATATGCTGCATACAAAACTAAACATATTCCAACTAATCATCACGTTAGCGTTACCGTTTGTCTCGCTAGCGGACGATGTTTTCCATATAATACCGCCGCCGGACGCGAAAGTCATCACGGTAATCCCGTCCGAAACTCCGCGTACCGACAGTATAATTCGTCTAAAAATCATCTCCTTCAACGACTTTCACGGTTAAACCTTGACCAACAAAAAACCGTCAACATTCTACACCTACGCCCAAGCCAGCCGGCTTGTCGCGGAAGAGGACTTGCGCGGCGCGTGGGAAACTGTCAGCACGCAAACCGGTCGTCCGTTGCGTTACGCCGAAACAAACGACATTCAAACATCAACAAACGAACTCAACGACATCGACAAAAAGGAAAATAAAATCCAACTCGAAGATGCTGACTATCGCTTGGCGGGCGAGTTAATCGTTCGCGGCAACATTAACGTCTGGCAAGCGTCGCAGTTGTTGGCAGGTCGTACCCGCTTCACACTCGGTAACTACTTAATCGTTGACTCAATCGGTCAAGGCGGCTACGGTCAAGTCTTTCTCGGACGCGAAAAAACAAAACCGCAAAAGCAAATTTCTAATGACCAACCTGAAAAATTCTACGCTGTAAAAGTATTGCCGCGAAAACGCGCGACATCGGAATTGATAGCACGCTTTGAACACGAAATCGCGATTCAACAAGGTATCGAACATTGTAACATTGTCCGCTTTGAAACGTCCGGTCACGATGGTAACGTCAACTTTATGGTGAACGAATACGTTGACGGCGGCGACTTAAGACGCTGGCTACGTGAAGTTCCGTTATTCCGGTACGATGTCGCTGCATCAATAATAATGCAAACGGCGGCGGGGCTCGCGTACTTACATCTGTTTGGTATTGTCCACCGTGACATCAAACCGTCAAACATCCTCTTCTCATCCGACGGCATAATCAAACTAGCGGACTTGGGCTTAGCGGTTTACCAAAACTCAAACGTAGCCGCCGAACTTGAAACGTTCGGAACCGTCAACAACACTGGCGACACAACCGCACCATCCGGTTTGTTTGAAGAGAGATTAGAGCGAACAGGTTTACTCGGCAAAGTAGCGGGTACAATAGACTACATAGCCCCCGACCAACTCCGCGACCCGCACAGTCCGTCGCCGCTCTGGGACATCTATTCGCTTGGTTGCGTTTTCTATCAACTGGTGACAGGACAAGTACCGTTTCCCTACGGCGATATGCACCAAAAATTCCGCGAACATTTACAACAACCGCCGAAAGACCCAAGGGCATTCAACGCGCAACTCTCGTCGGACATCGCATGTCTGATAATGAAAATGTTGGCGAAGGAACCGGAAAATAGAGTCCAATCAGCATTCGAGGTGGTTGAGCGTTTGACTCCATGGTCGTCTCCGCAAGGAATACAAGGACTATTCAAAACACAAGCCGAACTAGACAAAATAATAGACCAGGTAACAACACAACCAATAAATCTGGAAGCAATCCAGCCGCCGCCGCTACCGTTCCAACCAACCCAACAAACAAACACAATAATAATTTCCGACAACCTCCCGCCAATACTAATCCCGCCAAACAAAACAACCCACCCCGTCCCGAAACAGGGCTGTATGCAACTAATTATGCTGGAAACAATACTGGCATTAACAACAGCATTGACGGCAATATTCGCGGCAATAAAATTTTGGTAAACAATATCTGTAAACGTTACTCATCCGTCGGATTTATCCGACGGGTGATAATGTGCGCACGCCGATTGCAAAGTCGTTGTTCACAGATAGTTAAGGATAGTTTTTTGTATTCTATCCTTTCCTACCCTTAACTATCTCTGTACTTTCCAAATTTTACCCTTGCAAAAAAGCGAGTATTCGTCGTAAGATGTAAACAAACAACAGACCTTCACTCCAACCCCCATTTCCGGCATTCGTGGGTTGTGATTTGTCTCGTTCTCGAATATCCGTTTTGGGGTAGCGTATCATTTCCGATCGCTTGCGAACTTTATCTGCGGCAAGATGCCATTGATAGGTTGAAAGGCAAATACAAAACGCTGCAGTTCTCGCCGAAAACAGAAGTGCTTGTCAAGATGTTCAATCGTTTGAAGCCGTATTTTGCGGGCTTTGACAAGCGTATCGAGTTAATCGTTGACGGCGGCTATACAAAGAAAAGTGTTCTCGTTCTGTTGAGCCAAGAGGAAAATATTTGCGTAATTACCCGCGTAAGAAAAGATGCGAAGTTGTTCGATTTACCTCCGCCACGTGAGAAAGGTCAACGCAGCAGACCGAATCTGAAAAGCGATAAGATTTGTATGAACTTATAGGCTTCACATAAGCAAGGTTGGCAGGAAGTGGAATGTCAGTTATACAATAAGAGAGTCACAAAGACGTGTAAAATGTTTGTTGCAGTGAGTGAGATGACGGTATACAAACCGGTGAGGATTATGATTATTAAGGAAGCCAATGGTTGGATTCCGCTGTTGTCAACGGTCATCAGTCTGACTGCACGTGAAATCATCGAACGTTATGGAGTTCGTTTTGGTATCGAAGAGGTTTTTAAGGACTTGAAGGAAGTGTGGTGTTGGGGCAAGCAGGAAGTTCGGAAATTGAACAGCAGCAAGGCGGTAACAATGATGAATATGACGATGTACTGTTTGACTGAATTGGTATGTTGGAATGTTCCGACGAAGGAAATCGTTGACCGCAGTGCAAGCCCGTGGGACGACGGCGAACGGCGAGCGAGTCATCGGGATAAGCGTAAGTATTTGCAAAGATTGGCGTTAGAATAATTAAAGGGCACCTCTAATAACTTGCTTCAATTTTGACTCCTTGCTATAATGAAAGTCGTTTTTAATTTTATCAACGCCTATTTTTCATGATAATTACGATGCAACCGAATTTAATTTCCGCCGA